>NZ_JAWSTH010000054.1:0-40490 GCF_033542075.1 Conexibacter stalactiti | reverse complement strand
CCTCGGCGGCGGCGGTGGCGGCGGCCTCTACGGCGGCGGCGGTGGCGGCGGCTCGACCTGCGGCGGCTCCGGCGCCGGCGGCGGCGGCTCGAGCCTCGCGCCGGGCGGCTTCGTCACGGCGGCCACGACCACGACCCCGACGGTCGTGATCTCGGCGCAGGGCGCGCCGACGCAGCTCAGCCTCGTGCTCGCCGACGGCGAACTGGTCGCGAACGGGACCGCGAGCACGACCGCGACGGTCACGGTGAGAGATGGCGCCGGCGCGCCGGCGATCGGCGAGCAGATCGCCTTCAGCGGCAGCGGCGGCCAGAGCTTCGGCGCGGTCACCGACCACGGTGACGGCACCTACACGGCGACGGTCACCGCCTCGACGACCGCCGGCAGCTTCGCAATCAGAGCGTCGGCCGGCGCGCTCAGCGACAGCAGAACGCTGAGACAGCTCGCCGGCCCGGCCGCCGCGGTCGCGCTCGTGCTCGATCCCGGCGAGATCGTCGCGAACGGCACCGCGACGACGACCGCGAGAGCGGCCGTCACCGACGCGCACGGCAACGCGGTCGCGGGCGAGCTGGTCACGGTCCTCAGCAACGGCGAGCAGACGGTCGGCGCGGTCACCGACAACGGCGACGGCAGCTACAGCGCGACGGTCACCGCGACGACGAGAGCGGGCAGTGCGACGCTGACGGCGAGCACCAACGGCAGAAGCGGCAGCGCGACGCTGAGACAGGTCGCCGGCCCGGTCGACGAGGTCAGACTGACGCTCGTGCCCGATGCGATCGTCGCCGACGGCACGGCGTCGACCGTCGCGACGGCGACGGCGACCGACGCCTTCGGCAACCCGGTCACGAACGCCGCGGTGAACTTCGGCAGCGACGGCGGCCAGGAGATCGGCGTGGTCTTCGACCACGCCGACGGCCGCTACTCGGTCGGGCTGCTGTCGACCAGAAGAGCGGGCAGATCGACGATCACCGCGACCGCGGGCGGCAGAAGCGACAGCGCGACGCTGACGCAGACGCCCGGCCCGATCAGCGAGTTCACGCTGAGACTCGACCCCGACACGATCCGCGTCACCGACGGCGTCACCCAGACGACGGCGACCGTCGTCGTGAGAGACGCGAACGAGAACCCGATCGCCGGCGTCTCGCCGTCGATCGCGAGCGACGGCGACCAGGCGATCGGCGCGATCGCGGACGGCGGCGACGGCGCCTACACGGCGACGATCGACGCGTCGAGAAGAGCGGGCAGATCGACGATCACGGCGGCGCTCGACGGTCACAGAGCGAGCCAGACGCTGACGCAGAGAGCGGGCAACGCCTGGGAGATCGAGACGACGCTCGCGCCTGACACGATCGTCGCGAACGACACGGCGACGACCACCGCGGTCGTGAGAGTCGTGGACAGATACGGCAACCTCGTGCCGGTCAGCGGCACCGTCTCGGTCAGCAGCGACGGCGGCCAGCAGGTCGGTCCCGTCACCGATCACGGCGACGGCAGCTTCAGCGCGACGGTGACGGCGACGACGAGCGTCGGCAGAACGTGGATCCAGACGAGATGGGGCGGGTCGCTCGGAGGTGCCTGGCTGACACAGGTCGCCGGACCCGCGGCGAAGGTGACCGTCGCGCTTGAGCACGACGAGCTGACCGCCGACGGCGCTGCCGCGACGACCGCGACGGCGACCGTCACGGACGCCCACGACAACCTGATCAGCGGCGACGACATCGTCTTCGCGAGCGACGGCGGTCAGGCGATCGGACCGGTCAGCGACCTCGGCGACGGCCGCTACCGCGCGACCGTCACCGCGACGACGACAGCGGGCGAAGCGGAGATCGCGGCCGTCGACCGCTCCGCAGACCCGGCGCCGCGTGGCACGGCGAAGCTGATCCAACGGCCCGGGCCGGCCGCGCGGATCGCGCTGTCGCTCGATCCGGCGACGATCGCGGCCGACGGCGTCGCGACGACGCGCGCGACCGCGATCGTCAGCGACGCGCACGGCAACCGCCTCGGCCACGGCGGCGAGCAGGTCGCCTTCAGCGCCGGCGGCGGCCAGCCGATCGGGCCGCTCGCCGACCACGGCGACGGCCGCTACAGCGCGACCGTGACGGCGACGCGAGCGCCGGGTCGCTTCGCGATCGTCGCCGCCGGCGCGTTCGCGACGCCGGCGCGCGCCGAGGCCGAGCTGACGCAGACCGAGCTGCCGCCCGCCCCGCCGACGCCCCCGGGCGGTGGCGGCAATGGCGACGGCGGCGGCGACGGCCGGCGCGGTGGCGATCCCTCCGCCACCGGCGGCCGCTTCGCCGCGCGCTTCGCGGGCATCGACCGCCGCGGCCGCCTCACTGTCAGGCTGACCGCGCCGGCAGCCGGCCGTATCGCGCTCGTCGCGACCGTGCCGGGCAGACGCCGAGCGAACGCGAGAGTCCGCGGAGTCCGCGCCGTCGTCGTCGCCCGCGGCGCGCTGCGGGTCACCAGAAGCGGCGCCTTCCGCCTCGTCGCGAAGCCGACGAGAGCGGGCAGAGCGCTCGTCCGCCTCGGCCGCAGGGCGCCGCGCGTCACGGTGAAGCTCACCTGGCGCCCCGCCGCCGGTGGCAGGGCCCAGACGGTCACGCTGCGCAGCGTCCGCCTCGGGGCTGCCACGCGGCGCTGACTGCCGTTCAAGGCCGGCCCCGCGATGGTCGACACAGAGGACGGCGGTCCGAATCGCCGCCGTCAACCCAACGTCAGGAGATCCATGCGCCGCTCACGTCTCCGCGCTCGATCCACCATCACCGCGCTTGCCGCCTGCGGGCTGCTGACGGCCGCCGGCGCGGCGACCGCCTCCGCCCAGAGCAACGGCGTCGAGACGCTGCGCTTCACTGCCGCCGGCGTCACGGTGACCGCCCTCGACCACGGCCCGAGCGGCAAGAGCCCCGGCGACCTCTACGTCTACGAGGGCGCGCTGCGCCAGAAGGGCAAGCGGATCGGCTCGATCTACGGCACCAATGTCACGGTCAAGGTGAGCGGCAAGCGCGAGATCGTCCAGGGCCAGCTGTCCTACGACTTCGGCGGCGGCGACTCGATCGTCGTGACCGGCATCAGCGCGTATCCGGTCGACGGCAAGAACGGCTTCATCGTCGGCGAGGAGGTCGGCCGCGTCGTCGTCGGCGGCACCGGCATCTACTCCGGCGCGCGCGGCAACGTCACCACGACCCACCAGAAGAACGGCACCTACAAGCACGTCGTGCGCCTCTACCCGTAGGCGCGTCGCACACGGGTCACGGCTGCATCCGCGGGTCCTGCGTCGGGTCGGGGTAGACGGGAGGGCAGCCGCGCGTGACGGCCTCCGGGCGCAGTTCGTAGTGCCACGGCTCGTTGCCGTAGATCTGGCACAGCCCGTGCTCGGCGCCGTGCTCGGACAGCCACGCCGCGGCCCCGGAGGGCCCGATGTCGACCGCGTCCCCCGACACGTGAGCAGACGTGTCGGGGGTGGCCACCCAACGGGCGGCCTCCTCCTCTGAGCCGTACGTCACGACCGCCTCGCGGAGGAGCTTCTCCTGGTACGCCGGGGACCGCCAGCCACTTTCGACGCCGAGCGCGACCCCCTCGCCCGCGGCATCCGACGCCGCCTGGCGCAGGGCGCCGAGGAGAGCCGCATCGAGCTTGGCCACACCCGGAACCCCGTTGTCGAAGACCGTCGTGCCATCGGGGACGGCACCGTCGGCCTCGCCGAGCGGACCGTGGTGCACGCCGTGCGGATCAGGGTGCTCGCCGCGCGGCACGTCGCCGGGCGCAGCGGCCTTCGAGGGCGACGACGAGAACTCCGGCGCCGGCGAGGATCCCGGCGGCTGCTGGCCGAGGACCGCGACGATCGCCGCGAGGACGACGAGCAGGACGGCGACGCGCGTCCTTCGAACGCGGATCCGCCGGGGCGCTGTCGGTGCTCGCATGGTGGAGGTCATGCCGCCATTCAAGGCAGCGGGGCGTTGCCAGCACGTATGCGGTTTTCGATACGCCGGCGATAGGCGTGCACCACGTCTTCGAGGCGCGTCACGCGGCTGCCCTTGACGAGCGCCGCGTCACCGGGACCCAGCGTGCGCAATACCGCGGCGGCCTCGTCGACTCCCGTCACGTACGCCTCGCCGTAGAGCCGGGTCTCGTATCCCACCAGCTCGATCCCGAGCTCCTCCGCCATGCGGGCGATGCGGCGATGCTCGGCTTCGCTCTGGTCCCCCAGCTCGGCCATCAGCCCCAGCAGCGCCAGCTTGCGTTCGCCCGGCAACGCGGCCAGTGAGCGCACAGCCGCCTCGGCCGACGCGGGCATCGCGTTGAAGCAGTCGACGACCAGGACGGGGCCGCCGGGCACGCGATGGACCTCCATGCGCCAGGGCGAGCCTTGGGTCACGGCCAGTGCCGCGGCGACGGTCTCGATCGGGACCCCGCACCACAGCGCGACCGTCGCCGCGGCCAGCGCGTTGGGGACCTGCTGCATGCCGTGCAACGCCAGCCGGACCTCTGTCTGCCCCCACGGCGACGACAGGCGGAAGCGAGCGCGCAGGTCCCGGTCGAGCGTGACGGATTCAGCCCGCACGTCGGCGTCGGTCCCCACGGCGTACCCGAGCACGGGACAGGCGCTGAGCGACGCCATCTCGCGGACCCGTGGGTCGTCGAAGTTCAGGACCGCGAGACCCGCCGCCGGCAGCGCAGCCACCAGCTCGCCCTTGGCGCGCGCAACGCCGTCGAGGTCACCGAAGTACTCCACGTGCGCCATGTCGACGCGGGTCACCACCCCGACGTCGGGACGTGCGACCTCGGCCAGCCGCTCGATGTCTCCCACACGCCGGGCGCCCATCTCCAGGACCGCCCACCGCGCGGCCTCCGGCGCGCTCAGCAGCGTCAGCGGGAGGCCCAGCTCGTTGTTGAAGGAGCGCTCGCTCGCGGCGATCGGAGACGTCGACGCCAAGCAGCCGGCCAGCAGGTCCTTCGTGGTGGTCTTGCCGACCGACCCGGTGATGCCGATCGCGCCCCCGACACGAGCGCGAGCCAACGCCCCCAGGCGCAACAGCGCGGCGGCGGTGTCGCGAACGCGGACGGCCGTCCCGCCAACCGGCTCATGGGCGGTGAGGTAGGCCGGCGCGCCCGCCTCGAGCGCTGCCAGGATGAAGTCGTGGCCGTCGCGCGCGGCCACGATGGGGACGTAGAGCTGCCCAGGCCGGATCGTCCGCGAGTCGATGCTCGCCCCTTCGATGCTGACGTCCGGCCCGACCAGCTCACCGCCCAGATGGGCCGCCAGCTCAGCCGTCGAGAAGCGCACGCGCGTCACCCCTCGCACACGATGTGACGGGAAAGTCGAAGTACGTGTCCGGATACGGCTCGTCGGCGAGTGTGTAGTGCCACCACTCGCACTCGTAGGCGCGGAAGCCGCAGGTCTCCATGAGCGAGCAGAGGGCTCGCCGGTTGCTCGTCTCGACGTGCGTGATTCCTGCCGCTCCGTGGTGTGAGACCGCGTCCATCAGGTCGAAGTCACCGCCCATCGGAGCAAGCTCACCGGTCGCCAGGTGATACAGCGTCACGTCAACGGTGCTGCCCCGGCTGTGGCCCGACTTCGCGGCCACGTATCCCTGCTCGAACATCTCGGCTTTGGTGATGTTGGGGTGGTGCCGCAGCTTCGTCCGGCGATCCTCCGGCTGCTGCGCCCAGCGCAGAAAGCAGTCGACGGCGCGTTGCGGGCGATAGCCATCCCAGAGGAGCAGGCCGAAGCCACGCGCTGCCGCCTCCTCTCGCGCTCGTTCCAGAGCTGCGCACAAGGCGCTCGTGCCGACGATGCGATTGACCAGGTAACCGTCCACCGGCTTGCCGGTGAAGTTGTCCCATGTCGCGTACTTCGCGTCCCAACGTATTCCGGCGACGAGTTCGTCGACACAGACGAAGTCACCGTTCATCGCCCGTCACCCGTCAGGGCGAGCGCCACCATCCGGTCGATCACGTCGGACAGCGGCAGTCCCGCGGCCGCCATCATCCGCGGATAGCGGCTGTACGACGTCATGCCGGGCAGCGTGTTGACCTCGTTGAGGACCACCTGCCCGTCCTCCTTCAGGAACATGTCGACCCGCGACAGCCCCCTGCATCCAAGCGCGCGATAGACGGCCTTTGCCGTCTCCTGCACGAGCGAGCGCGCCGCTGCCGAGATGTCCGCGGGAACGGTGACCGACGAGTTGTCGGAGCCGCGTTCCGGCGCGTCCTCCTGATGGATCCTGAAGAAGCCGTGGGACAGCGCGATCTGATCGACCTCGCCGGCGAGCAGATCCCGTTCGTCGCCCAAGATCGCGCAGCCGATCTCGCTGCCGACGACGGCCTCTTCGATCAGCACCTTCGCGTCATACCGGCGCGCGGCTTCCACCGCGCTCGCCAGCTCGTCTCTGTGAGAGGCCTTGCTGACGCCGAACGACGAGCCCGAGCGGGCCGGCTTCACGAAGACGGGATAGGTCAGCTGGTCGAGATCGGGCTGCTCGCCCGCCGTGACGGTCCAGAACTTCGGCGTCGCGATGCCCGCGGCGCTGGCGACCATGTACGTCAAGGACTTGTCCATGCACAGCGCGGAGCTCTGGATGTCGCAGCCTGCATAGGGAATCCCCGCGAGCTCCAGCAAGCCCTGCATCGCGCCGTCCTCCCCGAGCTTGCCGTGCAGGACGGGCAACACCAGGTCGAGGCTGATCGTCTCGTAACGGCCCTGCTCCAAGACGAGCAGTCCGCGGACGCTCCGGTCCGGTGACAGGACGACCGGACGGGAGCTTCCGTTCTCCCAATCTGCGTCAGGGCCGTCACAGAGCTTCCAGGCACCGCTCGTCGTGATCCCGATGAAGAACGGCTCGTACTTCGTGACGTCGAGGTGCCGTGCGACTTCGCGGGCCGACTTGACGGAGATCGGATGTTCTTCGGAACAGCCGCCGAAGATGATCCCGAGCTTCAACTTATCCATGCTGATCGCTGCCTTCGAAGCGCAGGCAATTGACGAGACTGTTCTCGACGGTGTCGCTCAGCGCGTGGTCGGTGTAATAGGCGGTGTGCGGCGTGATCAGCACGTTCGGCAGCTTGTGCAACCGCAGCAGCAGTTGACTCTCGATCGGCCGCGCGCGGCAGTCGGCGTAGAAGATCCCTTCCTCTCCTTCGAGGACGTCCAGCGCGGCACCGCCCAATCTGCCGCTCTCCAAGGCGCCGGCAAGCGCCTCCGTGTCGAGCAGCGCGCCGCGCCCGGTGTTGACGATCACCGCGCCGTGCTTCATCCGCTCGATGCGGGCGCGATCGAGGAGATGATGCGTCGCGGCGGTGAGCGGCGTGTGGAGCGTCACGACGTCGCTCTGCTCGAGCAGAGCGCCGAGCGCGACGTAGTCGGCCGAGGTCGTGGGCCGAGTGTCGTGGGCGAGCGTTCGGCAGCCGAACCCGCGCAACCGGTCGATGACCGCGCCGCCGATGCGTCCCGTCCCGATCACCCCGACGGTCAGGTCGCGAAGCTCTCTCCCCCGTACGGCGTTCAAGCTGTAGTCGTGCAGGTCCGCACGCCGGATGACGGATTTCGCGTGTCGCGCCGTCATCAGCATCAGCATCAGCGTGTAGTCGGCCACGCTGTCGGGCGAGTAGGCGACCGTCTCGACGCGGATGCCGACGGCCGCCGCGTAATTCACGTCGATGTGGTTGCAGCCGACGCTTCGTGTCGAGACATACCTCACGCCGGCTTCGCTGAGCGCGAGCAGCGTGGTGTTCGTGACGTGCGTCTTGTGACCGATGCTGATGCAGCGGTTTCCGCGCGCCAGGTCGACGTTGCCTTCGGATGCCGCTGCCGCGGTGATCGCCGGCGCGACGCCGAGGCGAGGCGCCATCGCCCGGAACAAGGCGGCCTCGTCCTCCTCGCAGCCGTACACCGTGATTCCCGTCGCCGGGACGGCCGAGGATGGCGAGGCGGCGGACGATCGGATGCGGCGGGCCGCTGGTCGTGCTGCTTGGCTGCGGATCATGCCCGCAGTCAAGGCGGCGGGGTGTTACCAGCGCGTATGCGGTTTTCGATACGCCGACGATATGCGCCAGCTCCATAATCGTTGGTGCATGCGCGTGTTGATCGTCGAGGACGAGCTCTATCTGGCCGAAGCCATCCGCGACGGCCTCCGCCTGGAAGCGATCGCCGCCGACATCGCAGGCGACGGCGACACCGCGCTGGAGCTGCTGAGCGTCAACGCCTACGACATCGCCGTCCTCGACCGCGACATCCCCGGCCCCTCCGGCGACGAGATCGCCAAGCGCATCGTCGCCTCCGGCAGCGGCATGCCGATCCTCATGCTCACCGCCGCCGACCACCTCGACGACAAGACCACCGGGTTCGAGCTCGGCGCCGACGACTACCTCACCAAGCCCTTCGAACTCCAGGAGCTGGTGCTCCGCCTCCGCGCGCTCGACCGCCGGCGCGCCCACCACCGGCCGCCCGTGCGGGAGCTCGCGGGCCTGACGCTGGATCCGTTCCGCCGCGAGGTCTACCGCGACGGCCGCTACGTCGCGCTCACGCGCAAGCAGTTCGCCGTGCTCGAAGTCCTCGTCGCCGCCGAAGGCGGTGTCGTCAGCGCCGAAGAGCTGCTGGAACGGGCATGGGATCAAAACGCCGACCCGTTCACCAACGCCGTGCGCATCACAGTCTCGGCATTGCGCAGACGCCTCGGCGACCCCTCGATCATCGCCACGGTGGCCGGCGCGGGGTACCGCATCGACGCAGCGCCCGGCACGGGAGCCGCGGGAGGAGATCGTGGATAGGACCCCCGGCTTGAGCGTTCGTCTCAAGCTCACGCTCAGCTACGCCGGGTTCCTGATGCTCGCGGGCAGCCTGCTGCTCGCCATCGTCTGGGTGTTCCTGCTGCGGAACTATCCCGCCAGCAGCCTCGTTCCCAGGCTCTCCGACTTCCCGCGCGTCCTCGACCCCACCAACTTCGGCCCAAGCGTCTTTGGCGCGGCGGTCGTCGTGGTGCTGGCCTTCCTCCTCGTGTTCGGTCTCGTCGCGGGTTGGCTTCTCGCCGGCCGCATGCTCGCCCCGCTGACCCGCATCACCGACGCCACGCGCATGGCCGCGACTGGATCGCTCTCCCACCGAATCCGGCTGGAGGGCCCCAGCGACGAGTTCCGCGAGCTGGCCGACAGCTTCGACGCCATGCTCGAGCGGCTCGAAGCACAGGTCGCCGAACAACAGCGCTTCGCAGCGAACGCCTCCCACGAGCTGCGCACCCCGTTGGCGATCACGCAGACGCTGCTCGACGTCGCCCGCAACGACCCCGGCCCCGACCGCGGCAGCGGCGAGCTGGTCGACCGCCTCCACGCCGTCAACAGCCGCGCGATCGACCTCACCGAAGCGCTGCTCCTGCTCAGCCGCGCCGACAAGCGGTCCTTCGTCCCAGAGCACGTCGACCTGTCCCTCATCGCCGAGGAAGCCACTGAGACGCTGCTCCTCCTCGCAGAAGGGCGTGGCGTGACGATCGAGACCTCCGGCGACGCCGCTCCGACCGTCGGCTCGCCGGCGCTCCTGCTGCAGATGGCGACGAACCTCGTGCACAACGCGGTCGTCCACAACCTGCCCGACCAGGGCACCGTGTGGGTCACGACGAGCGCGCACCGCGGAACCGTGGTGATCACGATCGAGAACAGCGGCGAGCAGCTCACCCCGCAGCTGGTCGCCACGCTCGCCGAGCCGTTTCAGCGCGGCTCGAAACGCATCCGCACCGACCACGGGGGCGTCGGCCTCGGCCTGGCGATCGTCAAGAGCATCGCCCAGGCCCACAACGGAACCCTCACGCTCTCCGCCCGGGCCGCCGGGGGGCTCCGCGCCACGGTGCAGCTCCCCGCCGCGCCGCCGCAGCTGGCGGACGACCGTCCGGTCAACGGCCGCGCGCTTCCACCGTGACCTTCGCCCCGCGGCCCCTGGAGCGGCGCCCCGTCTACGAGCAGGTCGCCGACGTGCTCCGCGAGGCGATCCTCAGCGGGGAGATGGCCCCGGGCAGCGCGCTGCCGCCCGAGCGCGAGCTGTGCGGGCGCTTCGGCGTCGGGCGCACGACGATCCGCGAGGCGCTGCGCGCCCTGCAGACCAAGGGCCTCGCCGTCGCCAGCGGCCCGACGTTGCCGCTGCGGGTCGTCGCGCCCGACGCGTTGACGACCGAACCGCTGCGCGACACGCTCGTGCACCTGCTGCGGCTCGGACGCGTGCCGCTCGACGACCTCGTCGGTCTCGGCGCCCTGCTCGAGGGCGCGGGCGCTGAGCAGGTCGCGCAGAGCGACCCGCGGCCCGACCTCACGGCCGCGCGCGAACAGATCGCGTCGATGCGCGCCGCGGGCGCGGACGTCGCGGCGTTCGAGCTGGCCGACACCCGCTTCCACCTCGAGCTGGTGCGGGCGTCCGGCAGCGAGGCGCTGACGATCGTGACGCTCGCCGTGCGAGACACGGTGTCCAAGGCGCTGTCGTCGCACTTGAACTCGCTCGCCGATCCGCGCCCGACGCTCGCCCAGCTGATCGCCGAGCACGAGGGCATCCTGCAGGCCGTCATCGACGGCGACGGCGACACCGCGCGGCGCCTGTCCGCCGAGCACCTGCGGCGCTTCTACGACGGCTCCGCGTAGGCGGCCGGCCGGCCGGCGAGCGACCGCCGCTGAGACGCGGAAAGCCCCGCATACGCGGGGCTTTCCAGCAATCAGTGATTACGCCGGGATTTCGAACCCCGGCGCCAGCCGACTACAGCCGGAACTGCCCGACGAGGCGCTCCAGCTCCTCGGCGGTCTTCGCCAGCTCCTGGGCGGAGGCGGCGATCTCCTGCGAGGAGGCGCTCGTCTGCTGCGTCGAGGCCGAGACCTGCTCGGTCGAGGCGGACGACTGCTCGGCGACCGAGACGACCTCGGCCATGTTCTCCTCCATGCGGCCGGCGCGCTCGCTGATCTCGCCGACGGCGGCGGCGATCTCGCCGACGCGCGCGTTCATGTCCTCGACGCTGGTGCCGATCGCCAGGAACGCCTCACGCGCCTCCTGGACGGTCGCGACGCCCTCCTCGATCTGCGAGCCCGACGCCTCGACGCCCTCGACCGCGGTGCCGGTGTCGCGCTGGATCTCGTCGACCAGCTCGCTGATCGAACGGGCCGCCTGCTGCGACTCCTCGGCCAGCTTGCGGACCTCTTCGGCGACGACCGCGAAGCCGCGGCCCTGCTCGCCGGCGCGGGCGGCCTCGATCGCGGCGTTGAGCGCCAGCAGGTTGGTCTGCTCGGCGATGCCGGTGATCGTCGAGACGATCCCGCCGATCTGGTTCGACTTCGCGCCGAGGCCGCGCATCGCCTCGGTCACCGAGCCGGAGACCTCGACCAGCGCCTGCATCCCCTCGGTCGCACGCGCGATCGTCTCGGCGCCCGACTCCGCGACCTCACGCGCCTGCTCGGCCGCCTGCGCGGTGCGGTCGGCGTTGTCGCTCGACGTGCGCGCGGCGTTGACGACCGCCTCGCCCGTCTCGCGCGCCTCGCCGACGGTGCGGACCTGGCGCTCGGCGCCGGCCGCGACCTCGCCGACGGCGGAGGCGATCTCGCCGATCGCGCGACCGGTCTCCTCCGAGGTCGTCGCCATCTGCTGCGAGGCGGCGGCGACGGCCTGCGTCTCCTCCGCGATCTGGCGCAGCATCCCGGCGACTCTCTCGCGCATCTCGTCGTAGCCGTGGACCGACGCCTGCAGCTGCGTCAGCATCTGGTTGAAGATCTCACCGAGGCGGCCGAGCTCGTAGCCGTCCTCCGCCGTCAGCGCCTCCGTCTCGGCCAGCGCCTCGACGGTCAGGTCGCCGCTCGCGACCGCCTCCAGCGCCGCCTGCAGCGCCGCCAGGTCACGCGCGGAGAGCGTCTCCATCCGCTGCACCAGCGCCTCCAGCGACGATCTGTCGCCGAGCGCCTCGCGCAGCTGCGCGCTCATCTCGACGAAAGCGATCCCCAGCGCGTCTCTGTCGGACTTCGGCGTGATCGTCACGGTCAGGTCACCGGCCGCGATCGACTTCGCCGCGTTGGCGGTCTCGTCGAGGTAGGCGATCATCTCGCGGAACGCCTCGCCGGCGTCGCCGATCTCGTCACGCGACTTGATCTCGACTCTCTGCTGCACGTCGCCCTTCGCGATCCCGCGCGCCGCGCGCACCAGCTGCTGCACGCCACCGGCGATCGAGCGGCCCGCTATCAGCGCGATCGCGATCGCGATCAGCGCGGCGACCGCCAGCAGCACGAGGATCATCGTGCGGCCGGAGTCGACGGTGCTCTCCGCGTCCTTCGTCTGCGCTCTCGACATCGCTCCGAGCGTGTCGTTGAGCGCGACGAGCTGCGCGACGGCGAGGTCGTACGCCGTTCTGCCGTCGCCTCTCTTCACCGTCGCGATCGCGTTCGTGTAGTCCATTCTGTCGGCGAGCGCTCTGAAGCCGTCGGTCGCGCTGACGTAGCCGGCCCACGCGTCTCTGAATCTCGCGACGATCGCCGCCTGTCTGCCGTCGGTCTGTCTCGCCAGTCTCGCGATGTTTCTGTCGATCATCGAGAGATCGGTCGCCATCGATCTGGCGGAAGCGAGACGGTCTCTCGGCGAACCGAGGATGTAGTCGAGTTGATCGAACCGGTAGATGAACAGATAGGCGTTGAGCGAGCCGATGTCCGTGAGGCTTGGAGCGACTCTGGAGCCGAACTGCTCGACGTTGTTGTTGATCGCGCCCATGCGCGAGATGGCGACGACGCCCAGGACGACCATCAGGGCGATCACGACGAGGAAGCCGCTGAGCAGCTTCGTGCGGACGGTGAACTTCATCGGGGATTCCTTCTGGAGACGGGAGGGGCGACCTACGCCCGGTGATCGGCCGCGAAGTGGTCGGCTGTAGCCACTTGTCAGCAGATGACCGATTGACGCGCTGTGCGTCCGCGCACAGGACGCACCCGCGCCAGGTCGTTAGCCTCGTCGGCAGATGACGTCGCGACCGCTCCGCTGGCTCGCGCTCGGTGCGGTCACGGTGGCCGCCGCGTGGGCGCTCGACGCGCTGGGACTGCCCTCAGCGACGCTGTTCGCCGCGCTCCTGGTCGGTCTCGCGGTCGCGCTGCGGCTGCCGGGGCGGTTCGAGCCGGCGCCGCTCGTCGTCCACGGCGCGCAGGGCGTCACCGGCGTCGTGCTCGGCGCCTACCTGCAGTCGTCCTCGCTGGAGGCGCTCGCGCACGACTGGCTGCCCGTCGCGCTCGTCAGCGCCGCGACGCTGCTGCTGAGCCTGCTCGCCGGCCACGTGATGGCGCGCGTGACCGACGTCGACGAGCCGACCGCCGCGCTCGGGATGGTCGCGGGCGGCGCCTCCGGGATCGTCGCGATGGCGAACGAGCTCGGTGCCGACGACCGCGTCGTCGCGTTCATGCAGTACGTGCGCGTGCTGCTGATCGTGCTCACGACGCCGCTGATCGTCGCGCTCTTCTTCGGCGACCACCACGCGGCGGTCGACGCCATCCCGGGCGGCGCCGATGGCGAGCCGTTCCTCGGCGACGCGGGCGGCTGGCTGCTGACGCCGGCGGTCGCGCTCGCCGGCGTCGCGCTCGGGCGGCTCGTGCGGTTGCCGGTCGCGACGCTGATGGGGCCGCTGCTGCTCGCCTCGGTGCTGGCGCTGACGCTGCCGGAGGGGACGCTCGCGGTGCCGCCGCTGCTGCGCGAGACGGCCTTCGCGCTGATCGGCCTGCAGGTCGGCCTGCGCTTCACCGCCGACATGGTCAAGTGGCTCGGCCGCCTGCTGGTGCCGGTGCTGGCGACGGTCGTGGTGCTGGCGGCCGCCTGCTTCGGGCTCGCCGCCGCGCTCGCCGCGACCACGCACGTGACGCTGCTCGACGCCTATCTCGCGACGACGCCGGGCGGCCTCTACGCCGTCCTCGTCGCCGCCGTCGGCAGCGGCGCCGACACGACCTTCGTCGTCGCCGTCCAGACGCTGCGGCTGCTCGTGATGATCGTGCTGGCGCCGTTCGCGGTCAGGCTCCTCCTGCACCGTCGGGTACCTCGGCGCGCCGGCATGGATTAGGCGGGCGCGGGCGTGGCAGGATGAGGGCATGGCCGACTCCTACCTCGAGACCAGCGACCGCTACGTCGCCGCTCCGGACCGCTACGAGACGATGCAGTACCGCCGCTGCGGCCGCAGCGGCCTGCTGCTGCCGGCGATCTCGCTGGGGCTGTGGCACAACTTCGGCGACGACCGCCCGATCGACAGGCAGCGCGCGATCCTGCGCCGCGCCTTCGACCGCGGCGTCACCCACTTCGACCTCGCCAACAACTACGGACCGCCGTACGGATCGGCCGAGGTCAACTTCGGCCGCATCTTCGCGGAGGACTTCCGCCCGTATCGGGACGAGCTGGTGATCTCGACCAAAGCGGGCTGGGACATGTGGCCCGGCCCCTACGGCGAGTTCGGCTCGCGCAAGTACCTGCTCGCTTCGCTGGACCAGTCGCTGAGACGGATGGGGCTCGACTACGTCGACGTCTTCTACTCCCACCGCTTCGACCCCGACACGCCGCTGGAGGAGACGCTCGGCGCGCTCCATACCGCCGTCCAGCAGGGCAAGGCGCTGTACGTCGGGATCTCCTCCTACAGCGGCGAGCGGACAGCGGCGGCCGTGCGGATCCTGCGCGAGCTGGGAACGCCGCTGCTGATCCACCAGCCGTCGTACTCGCTGCTCAACCGCTGGATCGAGAACGACCTGCTCGACGTGCTCGGCGAGGAGGGCGTCGGCTCGATCGTCTTCACGCCGCTGGCGCAGGGGATGCTGACCAACCGTTACCTCGACGGCATCCCGGACGACTCGCGCGCCGCCAGAAACACCTCGCTGGACCCGAACTGGCTGAGAGAAGAGACGCTCGTACACATCCGTGCGCTGAACGAGATCGCCAGACGTCGCGGCCAGTCGCTGGCACAGATGGCGCTGGCGTGGACGCTGCGCGACCCGCGCGTCACCTCGACGCTCGTCGGCGCCTCCAGCGTCGCGCAACTCGACGACAACCTCGGCGCGCTGGAGCAGCCCGACTTCGCCGACGAGGAGCTGGCCGAGATCGACCAGCACGCGAGAGAGGCCGGCGTCAACCTGTGGGCCGACTCGGCGGAGGTCGACTGATCTCGCTACAGTGATCCGACCGGCGGATTGCCCACTCGGCTTGAGCCCTTTCGGGCTCGTCCGGGCCACGCGCCGGCCCTTGCGGCCGGCGGCCAGTCCCGGAGGTCGGGAGTGTCCAGTTGCCCAGGCATCAGACACAAGTCCTGGGACGTTTGCAGTTAGTGGCGATCCATGACCGGCGGGTTACCGGCCGGGCTCTCGAGCCCGGCCGGTCCCATTTAACGGGCCGTCGCGCCGCTCGCGGCCGCGCTCGACGCGATCTCGCTCAGCAGCGCCGCCGTCTCGCTCGGCCGCGTGATCATCGGCCAGTGGCCGGCGTCGAGCGTCGCGTGCGCCCAGCCGGGCGTCGCGTCCCCGATCGGTGACGGGCCCATCCGTCTGGTGCAGGTGACGTAGGTGCGCGGGAGCGTCGTCTCCGCGATCTCCAGCGGCTCGCGGAAGACCGCGAGCGGATGGCCCGCCGACTCGCGCCGGATCCAGGCGCGGTCCTCCGGGCTCAGCTCGTTGCCCGGGTAGTAGAGGTCGAGCGTCGCGTCGTCGAACCACGGCACCCGCCGCGCGTCGCCGCCGGCCTCGGCGGCCGCGACGATCGCCTGCTCGAACTCCGGGCCGGCGGCTTCGAAGGCCGAGACGCCGCTGACCGGCAGGACGGCGTCGAGGAAGACCAGCCGCGCGATCCGCTGCGACATGCGCCCGGCGGCGCCGGCGATCGCGAGCCCGGACAGCGAGTGGCCGACGAGCACGACGTCGCGCAGGTCGTCGCGCTCCAGCAGCGTGACGAGGTCGGCGACGTGGGTCGAGAGGTCGATGGCGGCGGCGTCGGCGCCGCGGTCGTGGGCGCCGAGGCCGCTGAGCGTGACCGGATGGACGGCGTGGCCCTGCCGCTCCAGCAGCGGCGTGACGCGGGACCACGCCCAGCCGCCGAGGCCGGCGCCGGGGACGAGCACGATCGTGGCCATGGGATTCGCTCCTTCGTGGTGGTCGATTGGGGGCATGCCTCGCAGGCTAGGAGCGAATGCGGGCATTTTTCGCCCTGATTTCGTGCTTTGCTTGTCGTCATGTCGCGACCGGCCACCCGTCTGCTGGAACTGCTGGAGCTGCTGCAGGACCGCCAGTCGGCGAGCGGGCCGGAGATCGCCGCGCGGCTCGACGTCGACCTCCGCACCGTCCGGCGCTACGTCACGAAGCTCGAGGAGCTGGGGATCCCCGTCGAGGCGACGCGCGGGCGCGGCGGCGGCTACCGCCTGCGACCCGGCTTCAAGCTGCCGCCGCTGATGCTGACCGACGACGAGGCGAGCGCGATCGTGCTGGGCTTGCTGGCGGCGCGGCGTGACGGGCTGGGGACGGCGGAGCCCGCGATCGACAGCGCGCTCGCGAAGCTGCGGCGCGTGCTGCCGCGTGAGCTGCGCGAGCGCGTTCGCGCGCTGGAGGCGGCGCTCGGCTTCACGCGCCCGGCGCCGGCTGCCCCCGCGCCGCCGCCGACCGCGACCGTGCTCGCGCTCGCCGACGCGATCGGCCGCGCGCGGCGCGTCGAGATCGCCTACGAGACCGGCGCCGGCGAGCGCTCGACGCGGCAGCTCGACCCGTACGGGCTCGTCTTCCACAACGGCCGCTGGTACCTCTCCGCGCTCGACCACGGCCGCGGCGAGCTGCGGGCGCTGCGGCTGGACCGCGTCGGCTCGGTGCGGCTGCTGCGCAGAGCGGCTCGGCCGCCGGCCGGCTTCGACGCGGTCGCCCACGTCGCCCGCACGCTCGCGCGGGTGCCGTGGAGATGGCGGGTCGAGGTGATCGTGGAGGCGCCGCCGCGGGAGCTGGCGCGGTGGCTGCCGCCGGGCACCGCCGAGCTGGAGCCACTGGAGCTGCCGGACGGTGCCGGCGCCGGCACGCGGCTGCGCGCCCGCGCCGAGCGGCTCGACGGGATGGCGCGCCTGCTCGCCGGCCTCGGCGGGCGGCTGACCGTGATCGAGCCGCCCGAGCTGCGCGACGAGCTGCGCACGCTCGCGGCGGAGCTGGCGGCCGCGGCGGAGCGGTGAGGGCCGCTCAGGCCGTCCCGCCGGCCAGCCGCCGGCGCAGCTGCGCCAGCCCGCTGCTGACGTGCGTGCGCGCCGCCGCCTCGCTGCAGGCCAGCTCGGCGGCGACGTCGGCCCACTCGCGCTCCTCGACGACGCGGGCGATCACCGCCGCCCGCTGCGTCTCCTCCAGCTCGTCGACCGCGTGCAGGATCGCGGCGTCGGGGTCGAGCAGCGCGAGCTGCTCGACCCGCCGCAGGTCTTGCTCGGTCAGCGCGATCCGCTGCATCGCGAGCTGGCGGCGGGCGGCGGTCGGCACGCGGCCGCTGCGGCGGTGCTCGCCGAGCGCGCGCAGCGCGATCCGCAGCAGCCAGTCGCGCGCGGGCGCGGCGCCCGGGCGGTAGCGCGGACAGGCGATCAGCGCCGCCGCGAAGGTCTCCCCCGCCAGCTCCGCGGCCGTCTCCGCGTCGCCGCAGCGCCGCAGCAGGAAGCCGATGACCGCCGCCACGTGGTTGCGGTAGAAGACGCGGAAGGCGTCGGCGTCGCCGGCGCCCGCGGCCAGCAGCAGCGCGTCGTCGTCGCGGTCGTTTCGTCGTGGTCCCAACACCATTGATACGTCGGCACCAACGAAGCTGTGACCGTTTTGTTTCGCGCGGCGCGCCGCTAACTACTGTGACGGAGCGTCGGAATGCTGGTCGGTGTCGCCGAGCGGGGTGTCGCTGCTGCCGGGCGCGCCGGGCAGCGTGTCCTTGTCGTCCTCGCCTCTGGCGTGGCCCTCGCCGCCTCTCAGGCCGGAGGCCGGCTTGCCGGGGTAGTCGTCGGGCTTCTCGTCGTCTTGGGTCATGTCAGACAGCTACCCGGCCACGCCCTCCGGCTCACGCCCACCGCCTCACGTCTTCGCGAGCGTGAAGCGGCTGACGAGCGCGTCCAGCTCCTCCGCCGTGCGCGCGAGCGCCTGCGCCGAGGCGGCGATCTCCTGCGTCGAGGCCGACGTCTGCTCGGTCGAGGCGGAGACCTCCTCGCTGGAGGCCGACGACTCCTCGGCGACCACCGCGACCTGCGACATGCTTTCGCGCATTCGCAGCGCGCTCGCCGCGATCTGCTCGATCGCTGTGGCAATCTGCCCGACACGGCCGTGCATGTCCTCGACCGAGCCGCCGATCCGCTCGAACGACGCGCGCGCCTGCTCGACCGTCGCCGCGCCCTCCTCCGTCTGACGGCCGCCGCTCTCGACGACCTCGACCGCGCGGCCCGTCTCCTGCTGGATCTGCGAGATCAGGCCGCCGATCGTCGAGGCCGCGCCGCGCGACTCCTCCGCCAGCTTGCGCACCTCCTCGGCGACGACGGCGAAGCCACGCCCCGCCTCGCCGGCCCGCGCCGCCTCGATCGCGGCGTTCAACGCGAGCAGGTTGGTCTGCTCGGCGATGCCGGTGATCGTCGCGACGATCCCGCCGATCTCGTCGGACTTCTCGCCGAGCGCGCGGATCGCGGTGGTCGCCTCGCCGGAGGAGAGCCGCACCGCCTCCATCGCGCTCGTCGCCTGCGCGACCGCGGCCGCGCCCTCGACCGCGACGTCGCGCGCCTGCTCGGCGGCGCGCGCCGACTCCTGCGCGTTGTCGGCGCTGAGCTTGGACGCCGAGGCGACCTCCTCGGTCATCTGGCGCGCCTCGGCGACCGTTCTGACCTGACGGTCGGCGCCCTGGGCGACCTCGCCGATCGTCGTCGCGATCTCCGCGATCGCGCGGCCGGTCTCCTCCGAGGTCATCGCCATCTGCTGCGAGGCGGCGGAGACGTTCGCGCTGCTGTCGGCGATCTCGCGCAGCATCTGCGCGAGCGTCGTGCGCATCCGCGCGTAGGAGCCGATCGACTTCTGCGCGCTGTTCAGCATGCCGCTGAAGATCTCGGCCAGGCGGCCCTCCGTCTCGCCGGGCGCGGGCGGCGGCAGCGGCTGCGTGACCGCCTCTATCGCGAGCGTCAGGTCGCCCTCGGCCATCCGCGAGAGGCCGTGCTCGAGGTCGGTCAGGCAGTTCGCGCCGAGCGACTCCATCCGCTCGGTCAGCAGCTCCAGGCACGACCTGTCGCCGAGCGCGGCGCGCAGCTGCTCGCGCATCGCGTTGTACTCGGCGATCGAGGTGACGGTCTTGTCGAGGATCTCGTTGACGCCGATCTGGATCTCGCCGATCTCGTCGCTGGAGACTCTGGAGATCGGTCTCGTCGTCGACTGCACCTCGACCGTCATGTCGCCGCGCGCGACGGCGGCGAGACCGATGTTGAGGTTGCTGACACAGTCGTCGCGCAGGTGGTCGAGCCGCGCCAGCACGCGCCGCACGCGCATTCTCAGCGCCAGCGTGATCCACAGCGCGAGCGCGATCCCGAGCAGGGTCGCACCGACGAGCGCGATCACCAGCAGCACGCGCGAGCTGTCGATCGTCGCCTTGAAGTCGCTGTTGAGCACCTCCACGCGGGCGCGCGTCTGCGCGTCGAGCGCGGGCGTCGCGGCGTCGACGACGCGGCTGTGGTCGTCCTCGAACGAGGCGAGGTTGACGAACGAGATCGCTCCCATCACGAGCACGATCGCCACCAGCGCGCCGAAGGCCAGCGCGAGCTTGCGTCCGACGGTCCAGCGAATGCCAAGGAAGCCCTTCACCCGTGCTCCTCGTCTCCTCGATTGCGGCGGCGTTCAGACGAACGCCCACGTTCAGGTCGCCTGATGTTTCGGCAGACAGCGCCGTTCCTTGAGCGCTGCATGGCGCACTCCGCGCATGTCGACGCGCTGACCGCGCGGATTTCGACGCGTGGAGCATGCGGCGGGCGCGCGATTTTCACGCGCGGAACATCTGTTCCACGGCGCCGCACGCCACAATGGGTACGAGATGAACGCCACCGCCCCAGCCCTCGACGCGCTCGATCGCGACACCGCCCTGCTCGAACGCCTGCTCGGCGATGTGCTCGAAGAGCAGAACGGCCGCGCCTTCCGCGAGCGGCTGTTCTGGCTGCGCGACAGCGCCGCGGCGCTGCGCGACGGCGACACGAGCCAGGGCGACCAGCTGCTGACGTTCCTGCGCGGCCAGCCGGCCGCGCGCCTGGCGCCGTACGTGCGCGCCTGCTCGATGCAGCTGCAGCTGGCCAACATCGCTGAGGAGCTGGAGCGGCTGCGCCGCCGGCGCGAATACGACTCCGACGCGAGCGTGCCGCAGCGCGAGTCTTTGGCGGCGACCGTCGGCGCCGTCAGCCAGGTGCCGCGCTCGCGCGTCGCCGAGGGCCTGCAGGCGCTCGACGTGCGGCTGGTGATGACCGCCCATCCGACCGAGGCGACGCGCCGCTCGGTCTTCGACCACCAGCAGTCGGTCTGGCGGATCATGGAGAAGCTCGACGATCCGCGCGTCGGCGCCACCCGGCGCCGCCAGCTGGAGGACGAGCTGCGCGAGGTCCTGACGACCTGGTGGCAGACCGACGAGGTCCGCCGCGTGCGCCCGCTCGTCGAGGACGAAGTGCGCCGCACGCTGTTCTTCTTCGAGGCGGTCCTGTTCGACGCGATCCCGGTGCTGGCAGCCGAGCTGTCGCGCTGCTTCGGCGTCGCCTGGCCCCCGCCGCAGCCGCCGCTGCGCTTCGGCTCCTGGGCCGGCGGCGACATGGACGGCAACCCGGAGGTCGGCCCCGAGTCGGTCGAGCGGACGCTGTCGATGCACCGCGCGACCGCGCTGCGCCTGCTGCGCCAGCGCGTCGACGACCTCGCGAGGGAGTTCTCGCAGGCCGACGACCACGTCTTCCTCTCCCCCTCGCTGCGCTCCTCGATCGAGCGCGACGAGATCGAGCTGCCCGACGTCGAGAGCGGCCGCCGCAACCCGCACGAGCCGTTCCGTCGCAAGCTCGGCCTGATCGCCGGCCGCCTCGACCGCACCCGCGGGCGCGAGCCGGGCGGCTACGAGACGCCGGCCGAGCTGGCCGCCGACCTCGAGCTGGTCCGCGACAGCCTCTCCTCCGCGCGCGTCGCGGCCGGCAAGATAGCCCGCCTGCTGGTGCAGGTGCGGACCTTCGGATTCCACCTCGCCGCGCTCGACGTGCGCCAGAACGCCGGCCCGCTGCAGGCGGCCGTCGGACGGCTCGTCGAGGGCTACGCCGACGCCGACGAGGCCGGCCGCCAGGCGCTGCTGGCGGCGGCGATCCCGGCGCTGGAGGGCAGCGACCAGCGCGAGCACGACGCCGCCACCGACGACGGCGTGCTGCTGTCCTTCGCGGCGATCGCCGAGGGCGTTCGCCGCCACGGCGCCCGCGCTCTCGGCAGCGTGATCATCTCGATGGCCGAGCAGCCCTCCGACGTGCTCTGCACGCTCTACCTGCTGCGCCGCGCCGGCGTCGGCCGCGACGAGCTGGAGGCGCTGCCGATCGTGCCGCTGTTCGAGACCGTCGACGACCTCACGCGCGCCGAGGCGACGATGGACGCGCTCTACGCCGACCCCGCCTACGCGACGCACCTCAACGGCTGCGAGCGGCGCCAGGAGATCATGCTCGGCTACTCCGACTCGGCCAAGGACGGCGGCTTCGTCTCGGCCCAGTGGGAGCTGTACGCGGCGCAGGAGCGGCTGATGGCGGCCGCCGACGAGCACAAGGTCAAGCTGCGCTTCTTCCACGGCCGCGGCGGCTCGACCTCGCGCGGCGGCGGCCCCAGCCACCGCGCGATCGTCGCGCAGCCGCCCGGATCGATCCGCGGCCGCATCCGCATCACCGAGCAGGGCGAGGTGATCTCGCAGCGCTACTCGCACCCGGAGCTGGCACAGCGGGCGCTGGAGCAGACGCTCTCCGGCGTCGTGCTGGCGACGCTGGCGCCGCCGGCCGAGCCGCCGGCCCGCTTCCGCAGCGAGGCGCAGCGGCTCGCCGACAGCTCGCGCACCGCCTACCGCGCGCTGATCTACGACGACGAGCGCTTCGACGCGCTGCTGCACCAGGCCTCGCCGCTCGACGAGCTGGCCGACCTCAACATCGGCTCGCGCCCGGCCTCGCGCGGCGGCCGCAAGCTGCGCGAGCTGCGCGCGATCCCGTGGGTCTTCGCGTGGATGCAGAACCGCCTGCTGCTGCCGGCGTGGTACGGCGCCGGAACGGCGCTGCACGGCGGCGACCTCGGGCTGCAGCGTGAGATGCGCGACAGCTGGCCGTTCTTCCGGATGGTCATCTCGACGCTGGAGGTGTCGCTCTTCAAGAGCGACCTCGGCGTCGCCGAGCGCTACTTCGAGCTGGTGACCGACAGAGGCGCGCGCGAGCTGTGGACGCCGATCCGCGACGAGCACGAGCGGCTCGTCGAGCGGGTGCTGCAGATCACCGGCAACGACTCGCTGCTCGGCGACACGCCGGCGCTGCTGAAGCGGCTGACCCACCGCAACCCGTGGATCGACCCGCTCTCGCACGTGCAGGTCGACCTGCTGCGCCGCTCCCGCGCCGACGACCCCGACGCCCAGACGCCGCTGCTGCACACGGTCGCCGGAATCGCCGCCGGCATGCGCAACACAGGCTGAACGCCGGTCGGCGATTCCGCAGAATCTGCCGCCGGCATGCGCAATACAGGCTGAACGCCGGTCGGCGATTCCGCAGAATCTGCCGCCGGCATACGCAACACGGGTTAGGAGGCCAGGCGCGCGCGGCGGTCTCTGATCCCGCGCGCGACGAGCTGGCGGGCGAGGTTGAGCATCAGCAGCGCGAAGCCGATTCTGAGCGCGACCTCCGGCAGCACGTTGGCGAGCGCGACGCCGGCGACCGCGCCGCCGATCGACAGCAGCCCGATCACGCCCGCGTCGCGGACTCTGATGTTGCCGTAGCGACGCTGGTTCCAGCTGCCGACGAGCGCGACCGGCACGATCGCCAGCAGCGAGGTCGCCTCCGCCTCGACGGTGCCGAGCCCGAGCACCAGCGTCAGCGCCGGCACGAACAGGATCCCGCCGCCGATCCCCAGCAGCCCCGAGGCGATCCCGGCGAAGACGCCGATGATCGCGGCCAGCAGCAGGTCGCCGTCCATCACCGCACCACCAGCTGGATCGCGGCGACGACGAGCAGCGCCGCGAAGGCGAACGCGATCGTGTCGCTGTGGACCCGTTGCTGCAGCCAGGTGCCGAGCAGCACGCCTCCGATCGCGGGGATCCCGACGAGCACGCCGGCGAGCACGTCGACGTTGCCGTAGAGCCCCTGGGTGGCGGCCGCGAAGGCGGCCGTCAGCACGATCGCGCCGAGCGAGGTCGCCGCCGCGGCGCGCGCCTCATAGCCCATCCACAGCAGCAGCAGCGGCACCATCACGGTGCCGCCGCCGACGCCGAAGAGCCCGCTGAAGAGCCCTCCGGCCGTTCCGATCGCCGCGAGGCGGCCGACGCGCACGGACGCGCTGCCGCGTTACGGCTTCGTGTGCGCTCTCGTCGCGGGGCCGGCGTACGTCTCGCCGTCAGGCGCCGTCCAGGAGACGCGCCACGAGCGCTTCGCCGTCGTCGAGACGGTCCGCGTCCAGTAGCCCTTGCCGTCGAAGCGCTGTCTGCCGAGCGTCTTCCAGGCGCCGCTGTCTCTGTACTGCACCGTCACCGAGCCGGCCCCCTTCGCCGGTCGCACGAGGCCCCACAGCGTCGCCGAGGTCGCGCTTCTCGGGACGACGACGAGCGGCAGGCGGAAGCCGTAGAGCGCCGGCTTCGGCTTGTTGCCCTTGTAGAGGTAGAGGCCCGACTCGAAGCTGCCGTACGCGCGGCCGGTCGGATTGTCGTCGTCGCGCATCAGGTACTGCGAGAACGACTTCACGCGCGGGTTCAGGAACGCGATCCGCTCGGCGATCGAGCGGAAGTCCGACTGCTTGTCGAGCGGGACGCCGATCAGCCCGTCGGGCTTGCTCTGGACGCCGAACTCGGTCAGGTAGAGCGGCAGGCGCGAGGCGATCGCGCCGGCGGCCGCGGCTCTGTCGAGCGCTCTGGTGAGGCGGTCGAGCACGCCGATCACGACGTTGCCCTGGTCGGCCGGTCTCAGGAACGGGCCGGCCTGCGTCGAGTACGGATGCATCGCGAAGCCCTGCGTCGGCAGCTTCGAGCAGCGCTGGCCGTTGACCTTGACCGGCTTGTAGTTCTTGTCGAGGCAGAGCATGCCGCGCAGGAAGTCGATCGGCGCGACGGTGCCGAACGTGCGCGAGCTGTTTCTCTGCGGCGCCAGCTCGCCGACGAGGATCGGCTTGCGCACGTTCGCCGCTCTGAGGCCCGAATAGGCTCTGACGTAGAGGTTGCGGTACGTGATCGGGCTCAGCAGTCTGTTGCTGGAGCCGTCGTAGATCGGCTTCAGCAGCTTGCCGAGGTTCGGCTCGTTCCAGACCGACCAGTAGGCGACTCTGGCGCCGTAGCGGCGGCCGACGGCCGTCGCGAACTTGCCGAACTCGGCCGGGTCGGGACGGTTGAGGCCCTCGGGGTCCTTGCCGGCCGTGCCCCACGTCGGGGCGGCGCCGGTGATCGTCAGGTGGACGAGCAGGCCGCGCTCGCGGGCGCCGTCGATCGCGCGGTCGTACTTCTCCCAGCCGCTGTAGGCGGCCGGGTCGGTCGCGTTGAACGACGGCTTCGTGCGCGACTCGGGCGAGGGCGCCAGGAAGCGCCAGCCGAGCTGAATGCGAATGCCATCGGCGCCGAGCGACTGGATCTCGTCGAGCGTGGGGTCCGGCGACACGTCGGTCGTCGTCAGCTCGCGGGGCGCCTCGACGGTCGTGAACTGCGAGCTGTTCGCACTCGCTGCGACCGCCGGCACGAGCAGTGCGAGGGCAGAGACGAGAAGCAGCAGGATCCGTTGGCGCACGAAGGCGTCCTCCTTCATCGGGGTCGAACCACCCGGCCCGAGGCCCGGTGAGGTGGGCCCGCTGACCTGTCGCAAGACGAGCGGGCTCATGCCGGCTTCAACGCGCCGGCGCCCCGAAGGTAGCGCACCACCCCGACGAACCCGCGCATGGCAAGGGTTCGCCCGCAATGGCGCGAGGGCGCCACGCGGCGCCCTCGCTCACTGCCGGGTCGAGGCTAGGCGGTCGGCGCCGCGCTGCGCGCGACCGTCGCCGGCCCGGTGTATCTGGTGCCGTCGGGCGCCGTCCACTTGACGCGGAACTTGCGCCCGGATCTCGTCGTCACGGCCCGCTTCCAGTAGCCGCTGGAGGAGTAGCGCTGGCTGCCCAGTCTCTTCCAGCCGCCGCGGTCGGCGTACTCGATCGTGATGCTGCCGCCGCGACGGGCCTGCTTGCCCGGCCGCACGAGGCCCCACAGCGTCGCGCGCGCTCTCGACGATCTGTTGGCGACGACGACGAGCGGCAAGCGGAAGCTGTGCAGCGACGGCTTCGGCTTGCGCCCTCTGAAGAGGAACAGGCCCGACTCGAACGCGCCGTAGCGGTTGCCGCCGGTGTCGTCGTCGTCATCGCGCAGCAGGTACTGCGAGAACGACTTCACGCGCGAGTTGGTGTACGAGATGTACTCGGCGATCGAGCGGTAGTCGGACTGCACCGCGAGCGGCACGCCGACGCGCTTGTCCGGGTAGCTCTGGACGCCGAACTCGGTGATGTACAGCGGCAGGCCGCGGGCGATCGCGCCGGCGCGGGCCGCTCTGTCGAGCGCCTGCGTCGCGCGCGAGAGGACGCCGATCGTGAGGTTGTCGGTCGGCGGCGTCAGGAACGGGCCGGCTCTCGTCGAGTACGGGTGGATCGCGAGGCCCTGCGTCGGCAGCTTCGCGCAGCGCGTGCCGCGCGCTCTTCTGTAGTTGCCGTCGAGGCAGAGCATCGAGCGCAGGAACTGGATCGGGCGGATCGTGCCGATGTCACGGATCGCGTTGCCGATCGGGGCCAGCTCGCCGATCAGGATCGGCGCGCGCACGCCCGCGCTTCTGAGGCCGGAATAGGCTCTCAGGTAGAGGTTGCGATAGACCGTCGCGCTCTCGTTCTTGGCGATCGGCTTGAGGAACTTGCCGAGGTTCGGCTCGTTCCAGATCGACCACCACGAGACCTTGCTGCCGAAGTGGCGGCCGACGGCGGTCGCGAAGCGGCCGAAGGCGGCGCTGTCGGGACGGGTCAGGCCGTCGCCGCGCGAGGTCGCCCAGTCGGGGGCGGCGCCGCCGATCGTCAGGTGGACCTTCAGGCCGCGCTCGCGCGCGCCGTCGACGGCGGCGTCATAGCGCTCCCAGCCGCTGTAGGAGCCGGGATCGGTGGCGTTGAACGACGGCGTGCGGTTGGCCTCCGGTGAGGGGGCGAGGCCGCGCCAGCTGAGCTGGATGCGGATCCCGTCCGCTCCCAGGCTCTCGATCTCGTCGAGCGCTGCTCCCGGCGAGCCGTTGAGCAGTTCGTTCGGCGCTTCGACGGTCGTGAACTGCTTGCTGTTCGCGCTCGCCGCGGTGGCGGGCAAGAACAGCGCGAGACCCGTCATGGCGACGAGCAAGATCCGTTGGCGCACTGAGGCGGCCTCCTTCGTCTCGTTCCGGCAGATGCGAGGGACTTCCCGCACCCTTTCCAAGCCCGCCGGCGACTGAACATGGCAGGCTCTCCTTCGGGGTTGAACCCGGGGTTCGTTCGAAGGTAGCGCTTTGAGGAGACATCTCTCACATTTCGGCGTGGCGGCTGTCGCGGCGGCGCTCCTCGCGAGCGCCGGCTGCGGCGGCGGCGAGCAGCCGCGGAAGATCGCGAGATCCCCCTGCCCACGGGCGATCGCGGCGGTCCTCGGCGACGGTGCGCGCAGCCATCTCGAGGACCGCGCGCCGAGCGTGCTGACCTGCACCTATCGCGCCGCCGGCACGCCCGCGACGGCCGTGCGCGTGACCGTCGACAGCGCCCCGCAGGCGCTCACGCGCTTCAGCCGCGGCGTCGTCGAGCGGGCGCAGGCGCACCTCGGCGACCGGCGCGCGGAGCTGCCGGTCGAGATCGGCGGGGTCGGCGTCGGTGCCGCGTGGGTGGCGGCGCCGCGCGAGCTGAGCGCGACCGACGGCAGACGGCTCGTGACCGTCACCGTCGTGACGGGCTCGCAGCCGCGCGCGACGGCCACAGCGGTCGCGCGCGCGGTGCTCTAGCGCAGGTTGTGGTCGCCGACGGCCGCGGCGGCCTCGTCGGTGCCGATGACGAGGTCCGGGCGCTCCTCGCCTGAGCCGAGCGGGCTCAGCGGCGAGCGTCTCGAGGCCGCGATCTCCTCCGCGGTCACGTTGAGCGGATGGTGGCACGCCGCCACGTGGCCGCTGCCGTACTCGGTCAGCTGCGGCTCGACCTGGGCGCAGACGTCGGTCGCGCGCGGGCAGCGGGTGCGGAAGCGGCAGCCGCTCGGCGGATCGATCGGGTTCGGCGGCTCGCCGCTGACGACCAGCCGCCGGCGCGCGCGGTTCTGCCTCGGGTCGGGGATCGGGATCGCCCCCAAGAGGCCGACCGTATAGGGATGGATCGGCTTCGTGTACAGCTCCTCCGACGGCGAGGACTCGACGATCTTGCCGAGGTACATGACGGCGATCCGGTCCGAGACGTGGCGCACGACCGACAGGTCGTGGGCGACGAAGATGTACGAGAGGCCGAAGTCGTCCTGGAGGTCGTCGAGCAGGTTGATCACCTGCGCCTGGATCGAGACGTCGAGCGCCGAGACCGGCTCGTCGAGCATGATCAGCTTCGGCTCGGTCGCGAGCGCCCGCGCGATCCCGATCCGCTGCCGCTGGCCGCCCGAGAACTCGTGCGGGAAGCGGTTGACATGCTCGGGGTTGAGCCCGACGCGGCCGAGCAGCTCGCGCACGCGTCTGTCGACCTGCTTCGCGGAGACGCCGTGGAGGTTCAGCGGCGCGCCGACGATCTGCCCGACGCGCTTGCGGGGGTTCAGCGACGCCTGCGGGTCCTGGAAGACCATCTGCAGCTCTCTGCGGACCGGCTGCAGCTCCTTGCGGCCTGCTCTCGTGATGTCTCTGCCGCGGAATCTGATCGCGCCGCCGGTCGGCTCGACGAGCCGCACGATCGAGCGCGACAGCGTCGTCTTGCCGCAGCCGGACTCGCCGACGATGCCGAGCGTCTCGCCCTCTTCGAGCGCCAGCGAGACGTCGTCGACGGCGTGCACGTTGCCGATCGTGCGATCGACGATCACGCCGCGCTTGATCGGGAAGTAGAGCTGCAGATGCTCGACTGACAGGAGTGGATCCGCCATCAGGCCACCGCCTGCTTCTTCGCCGCCAGCCCGAAGTCGCCGTCGACGGTGCGCAGCCTGCGCTTCTCCTCGATCGACAGCCAGCAGCGATCGCAGTGGCCGGGCTTGGAGGGATCGCGCACCTCCAGCTTCGGCACCTCGACGCACTGCTCGAACTCGTGCGGGCAGCGCGGCCGGAAGTGGCAGCCGCGCGGCGGATCGAGCAGCGACGGCGGCAGGCCGGCGATCGCCGGCAGGCGGCCGGGCTTGTCGCGGTCGATCCGCGTGATCGAGCCGAGCAGGCCCCACGTGTACGGGTGCTGCGGGTCGTAGAACAGCTCGTCGAGCGTGCCCTGCTCGACGATCCGCCCGCCGTACATGACGGCGACGCGGTCGGCGATGTCGGCGACGACGCCGAGGTCGTGCGTCACGAGGATCACGCCGGCGTTCGTCTCGCGCCGCAGCTGGTCGAGCTCGATCAGGATCTGCGCCTGGATCGTGACGTCGAGCGCGGTCGTCGGCTCGTCGGCGATCAGCAGCTCCGGCGAGCAGGAGAGCGCCATCGCGATCATCACGCGCTGACGCATGCCGCCGGAGAACTCGTGCGGATAGGAGCGCAGCCGCTCCTTCGCGCGCGGCACGCCGACGCGCTCCATCAGCTCTACGGCGCGATCGAGCGCCTGCGCCTTCGTGAGGTCCTCGTGCGCGCGGATCTGCTCGACGATCTGGTGGCCGATCCGCTGGACCGGGTTGAGCGCCGTCATCGGGTCCTGGAAGATCATCGCGATCTCGCTGCCGCGGATCTTGCGCAGGTCGGCGTCACTGGCGGCCAGCAGGTCGCGGCCTCTCAGTGTCGCTCTGCCCTCGTATCTCGAGTTGGCGGAGCGGTTGAGGCCCATCAGCGACATGCCGGTGACGGTCTTGCCGGATCCGGACTCGCCGACGATCGCGAGCACCTCGCCGCGGTCGACGTGGAAGGAGACGTCGTCGACGGCCTGCACGAGGCCCTCCTCCGTGCGGAAGGAGACGCGCAGGTTCTCGACGTCCAACAGGCGTTCGGGTTCGGTCATTCGAGGTATCAGCCCGTCAGTCGGATGCGGGGGTCGAGGAAGGCGAACAGCACGTCGGTCAGCGCGCTCAGCACGACGACGGCCGAGGCGCCGAGCATCACCACGACGAGCACGGGAGGCACGTCGAGCTGCTGGATCGCGTCGGCGGCGTACTGGCCCACGCCGTGAAGGTTGAAGACCGACTCGGTCAGGATCGCGCCGCCGCCGAGCACGGCGGCGAAATCGAGGCTCCACAGCGAGATGATCGGGATCATCGAGTTGCGCAGCACGTGCCGCACCATCACGCGTTTCTCGCTCAGTCCCTTCGCGCGCGCTGTGCGCACGTAGTCCTCGCTCATCGTGTCGAGCACGTTGGAGCGCAGGATCCGCGAGTAGACGCCGATGAACAGCACCGACAGCACCGCCCACGGCAGGATCATGTGGTAGAGCCAGTCGATCGGATCCTCCGTCAGCGGCACGTAGCCGCCGTTGGGGAAGATCGTCAGCTTGAACGCGAGGAAGTAGAGCGCGACGGCGCCGAGCAGGAAGACCGGCGTCGAGACGCCCACCAGCGCCAGCACGGTCAGCGCGCGGTCGGTGAAGCGCCCGGCCTTGATCGCGCTGAAGAGGCCGAAGACGACGCCGAAGAAGAGCCAGATGATGCCGGCGCCGATTGCCAACGACAGCGTCGCCGGCAGCGCCTGCTTGATCTGGTCCATCACGTTGAGCTGCTGCGTGTACGAGATCACGTCGCCCGAGAGGATCTTCTCCATCGTCGTCAGGTACTGCTGCCAGAGCGGGTCGTTGAAACCCCACGACTCGCGAATCAGCTCGACCTGCTCGGGCGTGGCGAGGCGGCCGGCCATCCGCACGGCGGGGTCGCCGTTGGGGATCGCCTGGAAGATCAGGAAGGTCAGGACGGAGATCGCGAACAGCACGAGCACCATCGAGATCAGTCGGCGTACGACGAACCGGACCATGACTAGTGCTCCACCGCGATCTCCATCGGGTCCTCTCTGAACTTCTCCTGGCCCTTCGCGTCGATCTTCACTCTGGCGCGCGGGTCGAGCGCGTCGCGCACGCCGTCGCCGAAGACGTTGATGCCGAGGACCGCGAGCACGAGCATCGCGCCCGGCACGAAGGTGAGGTGGATCGCGCTCGGGATCAGCCGGATGCCGTCGGAGATCATCGTCCCCCACGACGGGTTCGGCGGCTGGATGCCGGCGCCGAGATATGACAGGGCGGCTTCCAGCAGGATCGCGTTGGCGACGATCAGCGGCAGGAAGACGACCAGCGTCGAGGCGATGTTCGGCAGGATCTCGCGCGTCATGATCCGCAGCGAGCTGGCGCCCTGGACGCGCGCGGCGTCGACGAACTCCTTCTCGCGCAGGCCGAGCACCTGGCCACGGATCGGCTTGGCGACGTACGGGATGTAGACCACCCCGATGATCACCGCCGGCACCAGCAGCGAGTTGCCTGAAAGCTCGATTGGCCCGATCGAGATCCCTCCCAGCGCCAGCGACGTGCCGAGCGCGATGCCGAGCAGCACCACCGGATAGGCCCAGATCAGATCGAGGATCCGTGCCAGCACGCCGTCGACGACGCCGCGGTAGAAGCCCGCGGCGAGCCCGACGATCGTGGCGAGGATCATCGTGATGAAGGTCGCGACGAAGCCGACCTCCAGCGAGTTGCGGCCGCCGTACAGCAGGCGGACCGCGAGGTCGCGGCCGTTCTGGTCGGCTCCGAGCAGGAATCTGCCCTGCCAGGTCGGCCCGATCGGCAGGCCGCTGACGGAGACGACGTCCTTCTCCTCCCCGCCGACCGTCACCGTGTCCGTCACGTGGTTGTCGTTGGGCCCCGTGTGGGCGACGTGGTCCGCGTACAACGGTGCGCAGAAGCAGAGGACCACGATGAGCACGAACAGCGCCCCGAAGGCGAGCGCGACCTTGTTGCGGCGCAGACGGCGCAGCGCGAGTCTGTACGGCCCGATGCCGGCGGACGGCGCGCCCCCGCCCGGCTCAGCGGCGACTGGAGAGTCGCCGCTGGCCGTGCGGATCGCGCCGGAGCCGGTCGTGTCGGGCGTGGCGGGATCGATGGCCACGAGGGTCAGCTTCCTACTTGAGTGAGAGCGTCGACCAGTCGTTGAAGTACAACGGGTGGAAGACCGAGTCGAAGTTCATCCGCTCACTGAAGAACTTCGGCACGCTCAGCCCGCCGAACGCGGCCACATACGCTCTTTCTGCCGTGTACTCGTCGAGCGCCTGCCACTCCGCCGCGACCGTGTCCAGCTCCGTCGCCGGAACCGGGTTCAGTCTCTCCAGCTGTCTCTGGATGAACGGATCGTCGACCTTGCTGAAGTTCTGGTTGTTCGTCGGCTGGATCGAACGCGCATCCATCAGCAGGTAGAAGTCCGACGGGTTCGGGAAGTCCTGCAGCCAGTTGGCGTAGCCGGTCTGCGGGTCGGTTCTCTCGTTGCCGATCGTCGGGAAGTAGACGGTGTCGGCGATGATTCTCTCCTCTGCTCTGAAGCCGATTCTGTTGAGCAGGTCGGTGTAGTAGTCGATGTACTCCTTGCGCGGGCTGCGCTCCTGACCCCAGACGGTCACGGGCGCGCCTTCCAGGCCGGCCTCTCTGAGCATTCTCTGCGCGCCCTCGAGGTCCGGCTCGTCGCCGTACGGGCACTCGCTGTCGGGGTGGCCGACGATCCCTCTCGGGATGAAGAAGCAGCCGGTCTCGAGGAAGCCGGACGCGATGCGCGCGAGCGCCTCGCGGTCGATCGCCATGTTGACGGCGATGCGGGCCTTCTCGTTGTCGAACGGCGGCCGCGTCGTGTTGAGGAAGAAGTAGTAGACCGACGGCACCGGCTTGCGCGCGAAGCGGTCTCTCGCCTGGCTCTCGATCTGCGGCAGCAGCGCCGGCGGGAGCGTGTCACCCGCGTCGAAGACGTCAGCCTGGTTGTTGAGCACCTGCTGCGCCTCGGAGTTGGTGTTCGAGACGATCGACACTCTTATCGCGTCGAGGTTGCCGAGCGGGATGTCCGGGATTCTGAAGTCGGCGAAGATCGGGTTTCTTCTCACCGTGAAGCTGCGGTTCGGGACGACCTCGTCGAGCATGTAGGGGCCGACGCCGGGCGGCGGGCTGGCCGAGAGGTTTCTCATCGGCGTGCCTCTCGGCACGAACGCGAGCGCCGGGAAGGCGAGCACGTTGGAGAAGGCGCCGTAGGGCTCTCTCAGTCTGATCGTGATTCTGCCGCTGTTGTCGTCGGCGGTGATGCCTCTGATGCTGTCGGCTCTGCCCTCGTCGTACTCCTGGGCGCCCTCGACGTAGTTGGTGACGAACGATCTGCCGCCCCACGGCACTCTGATCATGCGCATGATCGAGTACGGGTAGTCAGTCGCTCTGACGGGGGCTCCGTTGGAGTATCTGAGCCCTCTGCGGAGCGTGAAGTCGTACGTCAGGCCGTCATCGGAGATTCTCGGCAGCGCGTCGGCGAGGCCGGGGATCAGCTCGGTGCCGGCTTCACCCTCCTCGTGACGGTACGTCAACAAGCCTGTGTAACTGATCCAGTGCGCTTCGACCGCCTGGGTCGTGTACGCCAGCTGTGGATCGAGATAGTCGGGCGCGGTGCCCATCAGCACCGTGGCAGTGCCACCCTGTCTCGCACCTTCGGCGGATGCACCGCCCCCTGATGTCGTCGATGCCGACGTCGACGCCGACGTGGAACCGCCGTCGTCGTCGTCTCCGCCGCACGCGGCGACGGTCACTGCGAGCGCGAGTGCGACCAGCATCGCACTCAGGGCCCGAGCCCAGTACCTCATGGAAGAGCCTCCTCGTCGTATAGCTCCAGCTTTTCCTGCGGCGGCCCAATCTAGTCGCCGGGTGAGGTCGATCAAGGCACACCCAGTTGCCGTTCAGTTGATGAATTGTTTGTGCTTTGTTAGGGCGCGTGTGAACGGTTTGCGCACCCTCATCCGGGGTACTCCCCACCGGTTTCGGGGGTGAGAGTTTTCACCCAGCTGCCGCGCGCGAACCGCGCCACCGTCAACACCAGGCGCGCGGCGATCAGCGCGACGATCCCGCACCAGACGCCAACGATTCCCCAACCGAACGCCAACGACAGCAGCGCGATCGGGACGAAGACACCGACCGCCGCCGCCAGCATCGACCACATCAGGAAGCGCGAGTCGCCGGCCCCGATCAGGATCCCGTCGAGCGCGAAGACGGCGCCAGCCGCCGGCTGCATCAACGCGAACAGCCACCAGACGGCGCGTGTCCGCTCGATCACGGCGGGATCGTCGGTGAACGCCTGCGGCAGCACGCCGCCGAGCGCGAACATGATGGCGCCCAGGAGCGCGCCGAAAGCGACCGACCACCAGATCATCCGCGTCGCCGCGACCTGCGCCTCGCGGCCTTCCCCGGCGCCGAGCGCGCGCCCGACGATCACCTGCGCGGCGATCGCGATCGCGTCGAGCACGAGCGCCAGGAACGACCACAGCTGGAAGGCGATCTGATGCGCGCCCAGCGACGCCGTTCCGACCCGCGCGAGCACGGCGCTGGCGACCGCGAAGGCGCCCGTCAGCGCCGCCGTGCGCACGAACAGGTGGCCGCCTATCCGCGCCAGGCCGGCGATCGCGCGGCGCCGCGGCCGCAGCGGGTGGCTCGAGCGCGCGCCCGCGCGCAGCAGCAGCCAGGCGAAGGCGCCGCCCATGCACGCCTGCGCGATCGCCGTGCCGGCCGCCGAGCCGCGCAGCCCCCAGTCGAAGCCGTAGACGAACAGCAGGTCGAGCACGACGTTCAGCAGGTTGGTCACGATCACGATCCGCAGCGGCGTGCGCAGGTCGGCCGTCCCGCGCAGATAGCCCTGCCCGGCCAGCGCGATCAACGCGAACGGCAGGCCGATCGCTGCGATCCGCAGGTACTGGACGGCGTAGTCGGCGGTCGCCCCCTCCCCGCCCATCAGCGCGACCGCCGGCACCGCCAGCGCCTCCGCCGCGATCAGCAGCAGCAGGCCGATCGCGCTCGCCAGCCACAGCGACTGCGGGGCGATCGCGGCCGCCGCGCGCTCGTCGCCGGCGCCGTGCAGCCGCGCGACCTGCGCCGTCGTCCCGTAGGCGAGGAAGTTGAAGAGCGTGAAGCTCGTCGTCAGCAGGACGCCGGCGATCCCCAGCGCCGCCAGCTGCGGCGTGCCGAGGTGGCCGACGATCGCGGTGTCGGCGAGCAGGTAGAGCGGCTCGGCCGCCAACGCGCCAAGCGCGGGCAGCGCCAGCCGCACCAGCTCGCGGTCATGCGGGTTGCGACGGCGGAGGCCGGGTCGCGTGATGGGTCGGGCGGAGCGAGGCACGGCCGCGCATGGTGGCAGCGACGCGGCCGGCGCGGCCATCCCGGCGATCGAATACGTTGCGCCGATGGAGAGCTGGACGCTGCCGCGGCGGGTCTTCGTGACCGGCGCCCGCGGCTTCATCGGAGCTGCGCTGGCGCAGCGATACCGCGCCGCCGGCGCCGAGGTGCGGGGCGTCGACCACGTCGCCGACCGCGCCGCCGGGATCGTCGCGGGGGACATCGCGGCGCCCGGGGCGTGGCAGGAGCACGCCGCCGGCTGCGACCTCGTCGTGCACACCGCGGCGGTCGTCTCCAACGCCCAGGGCCACGACGCCTCGTGGCGCGTCAACGTGCTCGGCACGCGCAACGTGCTCGACGCGGCGGCGCGCGGCAGCGCCGAGCGCTTCCTCCACCTCTCCTCCGTGCGCGCCTTCTCCGACCTCGGCTTCCCCGCCGACGTCGAGGAGCGCCATCCGGTGCGGCCCGACGGCGCGCCGTACGTCGACACCAAGATCGCCAGCGAGCACGTCGTGCTGCAGGCCCACGCCGGCGGCGAGCTGGCCTGCACGATCGTGCGGCCGGGCGACGTCTACGGGCCCGGCTCGCGGCCGTGGATCGTGATGCCGCTGGAGCTGATCCGCGCCCGTCGCTTCGCGCTGCCGGCGATGGGCCGCGGCCGCTTCAGCCCCGTCTACGTCGACGACCTCGCCGACGGGATCGCCGCCGCCGCGGGGGCTGCCGCCGCCAGCGGCCAGGTGCTGACGCTCGCCGGCGGACTGACGGTCTCGACCCGCGAGTTCTTCGCCCACCACCACCGCTGGGCCGGGCGGCGCGGGCCGCTGCTGCTGCCGACGCCGGTCGCGCTCGCGGGCGCGACCGCGGTCGCCGCCGTCAACCGCCTGCGCGGCGTCGAGTCGGAGGTCAACCCCGTCTCGATGCGCTACTTCGCCCGCACCGGCGGCTACTCGATCGCGAAGGCGCGCGTGCTGCTCGGCTACGAGCCGGCGGTGACGCTGGAGGACGGGATGCGCCGCACCGAGGCGTGGCTGGCCGAGAGCGGCCTGATCTGACGGAGTTCGCATGAAGCCCGCTGACCCCGGGTAGCTGACTGAACGACAGCGGAATGAATCGCCCGCTCGTTCAGCGGATTCACCTACGGAGGAAGGACCTCATCAATGCTGTGGCTGATCCTTGGCATCGTGCTGCTCGTAATCGCCATCGCCGGCGGCGTGATCGTGAACCCGATCCTCTTCGTGCTCGGCATCGTGGCGCTCGTGATCTTCCTGACCGGCTACCGCGGCAGCGGCCGCCGGGCTGCGTTGTAACGCCGCGTTGGACGACGCGAACGTCATCTCGACGCGCGCGTCGTCCGTCCGCTCCTCGACGCGTGCCAGCGCCCGCATCGCCTTCACGTCGGCCGCGGTGACCGGGTCCAGCAGCCCGCGCGGCCACAGGGCGCGCACGCGCACGACGTTCGCCTCGGCGGCGTAGAGCAGGATCTGGCCGCCGAGGTAGAGCCACGACAGCAGGCCGATCACGATCGCGAAGAAGCCGTAGGTCGCGCCCGCGCGACTGACGACGCGATCGACGTAGATCGTGCCGACCGTCTGCAGCACCGCCCAACCGAATGCCGCGAGCCCGATCCCGATCCGCAAGTCCCGGGTCGGGACCTCGCGCGTGGTCAGCAGACGGAAGACGGCCCAGAAGAGGAAGACGTCGAGCAGCAGCGTCAGCGCCAGGCCCGACGCGCGCACGCCGAAGCTGCCGAGCCCGCCGACGATCAGGCCGACGGTGATCGTGATCGAGATGTTGAGGCCGCCGAGGCAGACGAGCACCAGCAGCCCACGGGCGCGCGCGGTGAAGAAGTTGCGCCGCTCGCGATGCGGCACGTCCCACACCTCGTCCATCGCCCGCTGCGCGGCGACGGTCACGCCGAGGCCGGCCCACAGGGCGGCGACGATGCCGATCACGAGCGCGGTCGTGTCGCCTCTCAGCGCGCCGATCTGGATGTCCTCGCCGATCACGGGGAACTGCCCGACCGCCGAGTCGACGATCGTGTCGTACCACTCCTGGTTGCCGGCCAGCACGTAGCCGAGCACGGTCACGAGCACCAGCAGCAGCGGGAAGATCGAGAAGAAGCCGTAGTAGGCGATCAGCGCTGCGAGGTGGCCGGCCTTGTCGTCGGAGAACTTCTTCACGACCGCGATCGGGAAGCCGAGCGCGGGCACGCGCCGCTGGAACTGATCGAAGGCGCGCACCGGTCTGAGAAAGTCCACGTGACCAGTTCTACTGGAGCACGGGCGCGGCGTGAAGCGGCGCCATCCCGGGAAGCGTGGGCGCATGGCACGCACCCGTCGCGTCGACCCCGCGTCTGATCCCGGTCTCACGCGGCTGCGACGCGGCCGCGGCTTCAGCTATCTCGACACCGACGGCAGACGGATCGAGGACGAGCCGACGATCGACCGCATCCGCGCGCTCGCGATCCCGCCGGCCTGGACTGACGTGTGGATCTGCGCCGATCCCTACGGCCACATCCAGGCGACCGGGATCGACACCGCCGGCCGCAAGCAGTACCGCTACCACGACCTCTGGCGCAGACGCCGTGACGCTGCCAAGTTCGACGCGATGATCGCCTTCGCCCGCGCGCTGCCGCAGTTGCGGCGACGGGTGAGGGACGACCTGCGCGGCGACGCCGTCGACCGCGTGCGCGTGCTCGCCTGCGCCGTGCGGCTGCTCGACGTCGGCTTCTTCCGCATCGGCAGCGAGGACTACGCGGAGCAGAACGAGACCTATGGGCTGACGACGCTGCGCAGATCGCACGCGCGGGTCGAGGACGGCGTCGTCGTCTTCGACTACCCGGCCAAGCACGGGCTGCGGCGGGTGCAGCAGGTGCTCGACGAGGACGCGCGCGAGATCGTCCGCGCGCTGAAGAGACGGCGCGGCGGCGGCCCCGAGCTGCTCGCCTTCAAGGAGCGGCGGCGGTGGGTCGACGTGAAGGCCGACGACGTCAACGCCTATCTGAAGGAGGCGGCCGGCGGCGACTTCAGCGCGAAGGACTTCCGCACCTGGAACGCGACCGCGCTGATGGCGGTCGCGCTCGCCGTGCGCGCCGAGCAGGCCCGCACGCGGGCGTCACGCAGACGGATCGTGACGGCGGCCGTGAGAGAGGTCGCGACCTTCCTCGGCAACACCCCGGCCGTCTGCCGCAGAAGCTACGTCGACCCGCGCGTGATCGACCGCTTCCAGTCGGGCCTGACGATCGCCGAGGCGCTCGCGGAGCCGGCCGAGCCCGTGCCCGGCGAGCCGGTCGAGGAGCGCCCCGTCGACGAGCAGGTCCGCCGCGCCGTGCTCGACCTGATCGCCGGGGACGAGGACTCGAAGCGGGTGGAGCGGGTCGGGTAGCTGCCGCTCCCGCACACTGCGTGACGGCAGCAGGCTTCTTTGGCCATCGAGGGAGGACCGGCCGGGGTGCGTGCGGCTCTTGCGCTGCCGCGCGATCAGGCCACCGCCCTCCTCCCCAGCGCTCGTCTGATGTGCGCGGCGGTTTCTCTGGGGCGCTGCGTCACGTCGGTCCAGGTGAAGCGCACGATCCCGTGCAGCGCAGCAGCGTCGTGATGGCTCAACACCGCGCCGGCTCCCAGCGCGGCGAGCTGCCGGCGGGCGGCGACGCCGTGCTGGCGATGCGCGAGGGCGGCCAGGCGCGTATCGGGGTGAGCGAGCCCCGCGGCGGCCGCTCGGAGCGAGGACCGGAGAGTTTTGGTCGTTGAGCGACCAAAACTCTCCGGTCCTCGTGGGCTGGACGCGCCATCGAGCAAGCCTGGCAGGCGAATTGCGCCACGTGGGGCGCGGATTGCGTCAGTTCTGCGTCGCCGCTGCCTCGCCGCCCAGCGCCTCCGCGAGCTGGGCGCGGGAGCGGATGCCGAGCTTCGCGTACGTGTGGCCGAGGTGCAGCTCGACGGTCTTGCGCGTCACCCACAGCGTCTCGACGATGTCGCGGTTGGTCATCCCCTGCGCGGCCAGCTCGGCGACGCGGCGCTCGCTCGGCGTCAGCGCCTCGACACCGCTCAGCGCCTCGCGCCGCGGCCGCGCACCGGAGGCCAGCAGCTCCTCGCGCGCGGAGTCGGCGAGGCGCGTCGCGCCGATGCGACGGCCGAGGTCGAGCGCGGCGCGCAGCGGCTCGCGCGCATCCGCGCGCCGGCGGGCGCGGCGCAGCGCGGCGCCGTGATCGTGCTGCGCCCAGCCGGTCTGCAGCAGCAGCGGGCTCTGCTCCAGCAACGCGACCGCCTCCCCCATCAGCTCGATCCCCTCCTCGCCGCCGAGCGCCAGCCCGCGCGCGTGCAGCACGAGCCCGAGCGCGCCCGGAGTGCCGATCCCGCGCACGATCGCCTCCTCCTCGTCGGCCAGCGCGAGCGCCTCGTCGCGCTCGCCGCGCTCGGCCAGCAGGTGGATCAGGCGCAGCGAGGCCATCGACTTCAGCGGCGCGCGCCAGCCGCCGGCGATCAGCACCGCGCGCGCCTCGCGCAGGTCGGCCTCGGCCACCTCGCGCCCGCCGCGCTGCCAGCGCACCATCGCGCGCGCCGAGAGGAAGTCGGGGTAGACGATCGTGCGCTCCGCGCCGGGCGGCAGCTGCACCGCCTCCAGCCGCGCCGACGCCTCCTCCACCGCCCCGCGCTCGCGCAGGATCTCCGACAGCGCCGTCGCGGTCGAGACGAGCGGCAGCCCCAGCCGCAGCTCGCTCATCGTCTCGAAGGCCGAGCGCGCAAACGCCTCCCCCGCCGTCAGCGAGCCGAACGTCAGGTGCCACATCGCGCGGGCGTGCTCGACCAGCAGGGCGCTCATGCGCGAGCCGGTGCGCCGAGCCTCACGCTCACCCTCGGCCAGCGCCGTGTCGGCGAGCTCGCGCAGCTCCGCGTGACGCAGCGCGATCACCGCGAGGTTGTAGGTCGCCGTGACGGTGCCGAGCGCGTCTATCAGCTGCCCGCCGCCGACGGTCTGCCACGCCAGCGCGCTCGTCTGCTCGATCGGCGCGCAGCCGTAGGCGCTCTCCATCATCCGGTGCGCGAGGCGCACCGGCGAGGGCTCGCCCGGCGCCGTCAGCAGCTCCAACCGCCGCTCCCGCAGCAACGTGTCGTAGGCGGTCGCGTCGAGCAGCGTCGCCTCGAGCTGCAGCCGCAGGCGGGGTTCGCGCGCCAGCTCGACGGCCGCCTCCAGGTCGGCGACGGCGTCGTCAAGGTCGGTGTAGAGCAGCACGCGGGCGCGCGCCGAGCGGGCGCGCGCGACTTCGTCGTCGGACAGCCCGGCGGCGATCGCCTCGCCGAGCCGCGCGGTGCCGGCCGGATCGCCGATCAGCACCTCCAGCTCGCCCAGCTCCAGCAGCAGCCCCGCCCGCTCCGTCTCCCCCGGCTGCTCGCGCAGCGCGCGCCGCAGGTACGCGACGGCGGTGTCGGGCGCGCCCTCGGCGATCGCGACCCGCGCGGCCGCGCGCAGCGTGCTGACCGTCTCCGCGGAGTCACCCGGCTCGGAGGCGAGCAGGTGCGCGGCGACCTCCTCCAAGCGCGCGCCGCGCGCGCTCAGGCGAGCGGCGGCGCGGGTGTGCAGATCGGCCCGCTCGCCGGGTGGGATCGTCGCCTGCACCGCCTCGCGCACGAGCGGGTGGACGAAGGTCCAGCCGCCCGGCTCGAGCACGTCGGCGCGCGCGAGGCGGTCGGCGGCGACCGTCGTCGCCGCCGGCTCCCGCCGCGCCAGCGCGGCGAGGTCGTCGCGCGTCGCGCGCTCGCCGAGCACCGCCGCGGCGCGCGCGACCGCGACCGCGTCGGGGCCGGGCGCCGCCAGCCGTCGCTCGACCGCGGCGGCGAGGTCGGCGGAGCCGGTCGCGT
>NZ_JAWSTH010000053.1:0-41056 GCF_033542075.1 Conexibacter stalactiti | reverse complement strand
CGCGGCGGTCGGCCCAGGCGTCGAGCGCGGCCGGCGCGAGGCTGCCGTCGGCCAGCTCGGCGTCGAACAGGAGCCGCGCGGTGCGCAGCTCGTCGCGGGCGCGGAGGCCGGCGGCGGCGCTGCGGTCTGCGCTGGCGGCGAGGCTCACCGGCGCGAGACTACAGGGCGCGCGGGCGGCGTCGCCCGCGGCGGATGCGATCATCCCGCGCGTGAACGAGCGTGCAGGCCTGCGAGGCCGCGACATCGTCTGCGTCGGCTTCGCCGACTGGGACACCGACTTGTGGACCAATCAGCACCACCTGATGTCGCGCCTGGCGCGCGACAACCGCGTGCTGTTCATCGAGTCGCTCGGGCTGCGTGCGCCGCAGATCGCCGGGCGCGACCTGAAGCGGATCGCGCGACGGCTGCGACGGGGCGTCGCGCCGCCGCGGCAGGCCGACGGGCTGCACGTGCTCTCGCCGCTGGTCGTGCCGCTGCACCGCTTCGGCGCCGTGCGCGCGCTCAACGCGCGGCTGCTGCCGTGGCTGGTGCGCCGTGCCGCCCGCAGACTCGGCTTCCAGCGGCCGATCCTGTGGGCGTACGTGCCGCAGGCCGAGGCGCTGCTCGACGCGCTCGACCCCGCGCTGGTCGTCTATCACTGCGTCGACGACATCGCCGCGCAGCCGGGGATCGACGGCGCCAGCTTCCGCGCCGCGGAGGAGCGCTTCGCGGGGCGCGCCGACCTCGTGCTGGCGAGCGCCCCAGCGCTGGCCGAGCGGATGCGGGCGCTCTCGCGCAACGTCCTCAACGCGCCCAACGTCGCCGACACGGCCGCCTTCGCGCAGGCGCTCGAGCCCGGCCCCGTCGACGCCCCGCTGGAACGGCTGCCGCAGCCGCGGATCGTCTTCACCGGCGCGGTCGTGGCGACCAAGCTCGACGTCGCGCTGCTGGTCGAGCTGGCGCGCAGCCGGCCGCAGTGGTCGTTCGCGCTCGTCGGGCCGGTCGGGGTCGGCGACCCGCGCACCGACGTCTCCGCCTTCGACGACGTCCCCAACATCCACCTGCTCGGCCAGCGCACCTACGCGCAGCTGCCCGCGGTCCTGCGCGGCGCCGACGCCGGCCTGATCCCGTACGCCATCAACGAGCTGACAGGGAGCGTCTTCCCGATGAAGGTCTACGAGTACCTGGCGGCTGGGCTGCCGGTCGTCGCGACGCCGCTGCCGGCGCTCGCCGACGTCGCCGAGGTCGCGACCGCGCGCGACGCCGCGGGTCTCGCGGAAGCCCTGGAGCGCGCGCTCGCCGACGACGGCGCGCAGGCGCGGGCCGAGCGCTCGCGCGCGGCCGCCGCCCACTCCTGGGAGGCGCGGCTGGCCGAGATCGGGGAGGCGGTGGCGGCGCTGTGAGCGACGTCCTCGTCACGACCCACACGCCGGTCCGCGAGTCCGGCCGCGCCGTGCGCACCTACGGCATCGCGCGCGCGCTCGCCGCGACCTCCGGCCGGCTGATGCTCGTCTACGCGCAGTTCGGCGCGGCCGAGCCCGACGCCGCCTTCCGCGCGATCCCCGGGATCGAGCTGCATCCGGTGCAGCCGTCGCGCGGCCTCGGGCGCGCGCTCGCGTACGCGCGTGCCCGCGCGCGCGGAGTTCCGAACGACTTCGCGCGCGGCGTCTCGCCTGAGCTGGTCGCGGCGGCCGAGCGGTTCGCCGCCCGCGAGGACGCCGCGCACGGCGGCGCGCGCGGCGACGGCGGCGCGCGGGCGCGCGTGATCGCCGACGGGCCGACGGCCGGCGCCGCGATGTTCCCGCTGCCGCGCGCGCGAACGCTCGTCTACAGCGCGTCGAACCTCGAATCGAGCTTCCGTCACACGCTCGACGCGCCCGGCGTCGGCAGCGAACAGGCGCTCGCGGCCTTCGAGCGCAGGCTGCTGCTGCGCGCCGACGAGACGTGGATGGTCAGCGAGGCCGACGAACGCGGCTCGCTGGAGCTGGCCCCGGCCGCGCGCGTGCGCGTCGTGCCCAACGTCGTCGACGTGGCGCGGATCGTGCCGGTGGAGCCGGCGCCGGCGGCGCGGCGGATCGTCTTCGTCGCCAACTTCGGCTACGAGCCCAACCGCAACGGCCTGCGCTTCCTGCTCGACGAGGTGCTGCCGCGGCTGTGGGAGCAGGTCCCCGAGGCGCGGCTGCGGCTGGTCGGCGCCGGCCTCGACGGTCCCGCCTCGCCCGACGAGCGCGTCGAGACGGTCGGCTTCGTCGACGACATCGCCGACGCCTACGCCGACGTCTCGGTCGCGGTCGTGCCGCTCCTGCAGGGCGGTGGCTCGCCGCTGAAGTTCGTCGAGGCGCTCGCCTACGGGCTGCCGATCGTCGCGACTGCTCACGCCGCCGCCGGGCTGGCGGTCCGCGACGGCGAGCACTGCCGCCTGGCCGATGGCGCGGAGGCGTTCGCGGCCGCGCTGGCCGCGCAGCTGCGCGACGGTGACGAGCAGCTGGGCCGGCGCGGCCGCGCGCTTGCCGAACAGCGCTACTCGATCGAGGCGATCGAGCCGCTCGTGTCGGCGTAGGCGGGCCTCAGCGCGCGGCGGCGGACGCCGGCGCGTCGTCTACGCGACGGCGGCCTGGAAGGCCAGCGTGCGCGAGAGCCCCGCGGCGAGGTCGACGCTCGGCTCCCAGCCGAGCGCGGCACGAGCGCGGGTCGCGTCGAGGCAGCTGCGCACCACCTCGCCGGCGCGCGCCGGCGCATGGACCGGCGCGAAGCCCTCGCCGCCGTCGAGCCCGCGGAAGGCGGCGACGAGGTCCAGCACCGAGGTCTCGACGCCGGTGGCGACGTTGAAGCAGCCGGTCACGTCGCCGTCGGCCGCCAGCAGGTTGGCCGCGACGACGTCCTCGACGTAGAGGTAGTCGCGCGTCTGCTCGCCGTCGCCGTAGATCGTCGGCGTGCGGCCGTGAGCGAAGGCGCCGCAGAAGATCGCGATCACGCCGCCCTCGCCGAGCGGGTCCTGACGCGGGCCGTAGACGTTGGAGTAGCGCAGCGCGACGGTCGAGAGGCCGTGCAGCCGCGCGAACAGCGCGCAATAGCCCTCACCGGAGAGCTTCGACTGGCCGTACGGGGAGAGCGGCAGCGCCGGCGCCTCCTCGGGCGTCGGGATCGTCTCCGCCTCGCCGTAGACGGCGCCGCCGGTCGCGGAGTAGACGACGCGGCCGACGCCAGCCGCATGCGCGGCGCTCAGCACGTTGACCGTCCCCTCGACGTTGACGCGCGCGTCGGCGGCGGGATCGTCGACGGAGCGGCGCACGTCGATCTGCGCGGCGAGGTGGAAAACGGCACGCGGACGCTCGCGCAGCAGCAGCTCTGAGACCGCCGCGGCGTCGGTGACGTCGATCTCGTGCAGCTCGGCACCCCGTTCGAGCGCCTCGGTGAGGTTGTCGCGGCGTCCGGTCGAGAGGTTGTCGAGCACGACGACGCGGTGGCCGCGCGCCAACAAGGAATCGACCAGATTGGAGCCGATGAAGCCGGCGCCGCCCGTCACGACGACGGCGGACTGCGGAGATGCGCTCGTTCCTGACACGGCCGCACAGGCTACCGCGTCATGCCGTCGCGGAATGCGCGCGATCCCCGACGGGACGGGCGAGAAGCAAAGTTCAGCAATCCAGTGCAAAAACGCTCGCGTTCGCTTGAAATCGCCCGCGGCGGAAATGACGACGACGGCGGAGGTGCCACTCGGGAGGTGCGGCTCACCGGACATGCGTCCAGAAGTGGCCATGCGCCTGATGTCTGACGCGGGTCGATCCGACGGTTACTGTGAGGCCGGACCGCACCACAGGTCGGAGCGGTCTTGCTCGGCTCGGAGTCGAGCAACGTGCACATCCCGATAAAGGCACCCCCACCGTGAGGTGGGTCCGCAAAGCCAGGGGTCTCAACGAGATCGCCCAGCTTCCGAAGGAGACCGATGCTCGCTTCCCCCATACGAGCGCGGCTGTCGCTGCGCTTGCTGCTCGTCGCCCTGCTGGCGATCTGCTGCTCGTCCGTCGTCGCTGCCCAGGCCTCCGCCGCGCAGACGTCCCCGGCGCTGCGCAAGGCGTCGAAGGCCTACAAGGTCGCTGACCGCGCCGTCGTCTCTGCTGCGAAGAAGACGAAGGCCTGCGAGCGCCGCAAGGGCGCCAAGAGCAGAGCCTGCGCCAAGCAGCGCGGCGCGCTGCAGAAGGCCGGCACCCGCCTCGCCAGAGCGCAGCGCAACCTCGCCAAGCTCGGCCGTCGCGCCAAGACCGCGGCCGCCACCGTCGCCGCCCCGACGATCACCGTCAGCGGCACGACGCTGAAGTGGAACGCCGTCGGCAGCACGAACTCCTACGTGTTCGTCACGAAGGTGCTCGGCACCGCCGACAAGTACAGCGTCGTCAGCGGCACCTCGATCACCCCGCCGGCCGTCCCCGGCAAGACCGTCCGCTACAGCGTCCGCGCCTCCGTCAACGGCAGCGCGTGGGCCAAGGAGGTCTCGGTCACGTACCCGTCGACACCGACGACTCCGACCGAGCCGACGACGCCGACGAACCCCACGACGCCGACGAACCCGACCACGCCGACGACCCCCAGCGTCGACACGAAGGCCGCCCCGGCCCTCTCGACGTCGGGCAACACCGTCCGCTGGAACAAGGTCGGCGACGTCGGCACGTACGTCTTCGTCAGCAAGGTCCCGGGCGCTGCCGACCAGTACTCGGCCGTCAGCGGAACCTCCACGACGCCCGCCGTCGTTCCCGGCAAGACCGTGCGCTACAGCGTGCGCACCGCCGTCGAGGGCAGCTCCTGGGCGCCGGAAGTTTCCATAACGTACCCTGCTGACAGCACCACCCCGACCAACCCGACGACGCCGACGAACCCGACCAACCCCACCACCCCGACGAACCCGACGACGCCGCCGACCAGCAACGGCAGCTTCTCGATGGGCCTCGTCGCCGGCTCGGCGCTGACCTACGAGTACGACTTCATCAAGAACCTCGGCGCCAAGACCGCGCGCCTGGAGTTCACGATCGGCACGTCTGCCTCGAGCATGCGCTCGACGATCGACCTGTACGCCCGCAACGGCATCCGTCCGCTCCTGCTGGCGAGCTTCTACGGCCGCATCCCGTCCAGCTCCGAGGCGCAGAACCTCGGCACCTGGGCCAAGGAGTTCGGCCCCAACGGGACCTTCTGGCAGGGCAAGAGCTACCCGACGTCCGTCCGCCCGACGGAGATCGAGTTCGGCAACGAGACGAGCTACTCGTACCAGTTCTCCGACACGTACGGCAAGGGCGGCTTCGGCCAGATCGCCTCCTACCAGCAGCGCGCGAAGGACTACGCGGTGCGCGCCAAGGAGGCCGCCCAGTCGATCAAGGCGGCCAACACCGGCATCGGCCTGATCGCGATCGGCGAGCCCTCGGGCGCCGGCAGCTACTGGGTCAACAACATGTTCGCCGCGGTCCCCGATCTCGGCAGCTACGTCTCCGGCTGGACGATCCACCCGTACGGTCCCGACTGGCAGACCCGTCTGGACCAGACGATCCAGTACACCGAGGCCAGAGGCTCCCCGAAGCTCCCGCTCTACATCACCGAGTGGGGCCTCGCGACCGACAACGGCCGCTGCCTCGACGACAACTACGGCTACGACAAGTGCATGACGTACTCGTCCGCCGCGTCGACGCTGCGCTCGACGATCAACAACATGAAGTCGCGCTACGGCAGCCGCCTGCGCGAGTTCTACCTCTACCAGGCGCACGATCAGCGTGCCAGCGGCGCGACCAGCGGCCGCGAGCACTACTTCGGCGCGCTGAAGGACAACAACACGGCGAAGGGCGACTACACCAACGAGGTCAAGTCGCTGCTGGCGGCCAACTAGGTCCCTCGAGCGGCGGGCACGCCCGCCGCTGCTTCACCGCAGGTCCAGGAACGCCGCTCCCTCACCGGGGCGGCGTTCTTGCGTTCGCGACCGTTTCGAACAGCCCCGCCAGCTCGTCGTGGAAGCGGCGCTCGGTGAAGTGGCCAGCAGTCTCGAGCCCGCCGGCCCGCAGCCGCTCGCGCAGCGCGTCGTCACCGGCCAGCCGCCGCACCTGCCGCGCCAGCTCCCCGGGCTGCTCGGGCCGGTGCAGCAGACAGTTCTCGCCGTCGCGCAGGTACTCGCCGGAGCCCCCGCGGCCGGTCGCGACGACCGGTCGGCCGATCCCCATCGCCTCCAGCGGCACCAGCCCCCACGGCTCCTCCCACACGACCGGGAAGAGGACGGCGTCGTGGGATGCGAAGAGGTCGGGCAGCTCGGCGCGGCCGCGCGGGCCGATCCAGTCGACGCGCGCGGCGACGCCGGCGCGCTGCGCGAGCGCTCTCAGCTCGCCGAGGAAGCCGGCCGGGCCGTCGCCCGCGACCGTCAGGCGCGCCTCGGGCAGCTCGGCGAGCGCCTGGATCGCGGTCCCGACCCCCTTGCGCGGGTCGATGCGGCCGATCGACAGCAGCCGGCCGCCCCACTCCGTCGGCGCGGGGCGCGGATCGAGGAACAGCTTGTCGATGCCCGGGTGGACGACCCGGCCCGGGCCGATCGGCGGCAGCCGCTCGAGCAGCGACCGCGAGATGAAGACGTACGTCGCCGCGTGGGCGTAGTCGATCCGCGTCGGCAGGCCGGTGAGGCGCTCGGCGACGCGCCCCAGCCGCGGCCGCGTCGCGAACTGGCGCAGCCACCCGTCGGTCGCCGGCGCGTACTCAGGCCAATCGTCCATCAAGACCGCGACGGCGGGGATCCCGGCGCGCCGCACCTGCTCGATCAGCGACAGCGAGAGGCCGCCCATCCCCCACCATGTGACCAGCTCGGGCTGCAGCGTGCGCAGGTGGTGGCGCAGCGTCGCCGCGTTGGCGCGCTCCAGCGCGAGGCGGCGCAGCGGACCGCGCCGCACGACGCCCTCCTCGTCCTCCCAGTAGGAGCGCAGCGTGCGGTGGACGTCGGGGTCGTCAGGGCCGCGACCGCCGGTGCGACGGTCGCTGACGAGCACGCGCACCTCGTGGCCGCGGGCGCGCAGATCCTCGACGACGCCGCGGTTGAGGATCTCGTAGCCGCCGGCGAAATGCGGCGGATAGAGATTGCCGATCGAGAGCACCCGCACGGCGGGCAGCCTATCCCTCGCCGCGCCCGCGCAGCGGCTGCGCGAACAGCGCCAGCAGCCCGAGCTGGAGCCCGAAGAGAATGCTGAAGCGCGTGTCGACGCCGGTGAACGACGCGGTCGTCTCCATCACCGCCAGCCCGATCACCGCCGCGAACGAGGCGAGCCCGAACCAGCGCGGCACCGGCGTCTCGTTGCGCCGCCAGCTGCGCCACGCAAGCAGCAGCGCGCTCAGCAGCAGCGCGACGTAGGCGACCGCTCCGAGAATCCCCAGCTTCAGCCACCACCACAACGCCGCGAAGTGGACGTAGTCGCGCCCCCCTTCGTGCTCCAGCGGCAGCGCCCGCGCGCGGGCTCTCCACGGCACCTCGACGCCGAGCCCGGTGATCGGATGGTCGCGCAGCTCCTCGACGACGTTGGCCCGCTCATCCAGGCGGTAGCGGTCCTCCTTGTTCGCCTGGAGTCTGGCCGGCGCCAACGACTCGACGCGTCTGGCCAGGGGCGTCTGGGCCTGAAAGCCGACCGAGCCGAGCACCCACACCGCCGCGGCGACGAGCAGGCCGACTGGCAGCAGCATTCGCCGGCCGCTCGGCGTGGTCGCCAGCAGCAGCACCAGCACCAGCCCGAGCACCGCCGCGATCCAGAACGAGCGGCGGTAGGAGAGCACCAGCGAGGCGATCAGCAGCGGCAGCCCCAGCAGCGCCCACGTCGGCAGTCTCGTGCGGCCCAGCAGCGCCGCGATCAGCCCCAGCAGCGCGACGAGCACGAGCCAGTTGGCGGTCGGCTCGTAGTAGGTCATCGTCGTCTCGCCCTCGATCTGCGTCCCGCCGCCGGAGGCGACCAGCAGCACGCCGAGGATCGCCTTCACGATCGCGAGCGCGAGCAGCCCGACGACGAGCTTGGTCGCCTGCTCGCGGTCAAGTCCGAGGTTGACGACGAGCGTCGCCAGCAGCAGCACGAGGAAGGGGATGCGCAACGCCAGCAGCGCGTCTCTGGGCCCGACCCCGACGCCCGTCGCGGTCACGACGCCGGCCGCCATCGCCAGCAGCGCGAGCCCGAACGGCAGCGCCAGCGCCGCCGGCAGCCGCAGCGGCCGGCGGCTGCGCGCGGCGTCGACTAGCACCGCCATCGCGGCGACCGCGACCAACAGGTCGAGCGGCGTCAGCGACGCGAAGACCTGCTCGTAGAGACGCTGGCCGGGCGCGTCGGAGGCCGGTCCCTCCAGCAAGATCGTCACGGCGCCGACGGTCGCGACCGCGGCGACCGGCCGCAGCAGCAGCAGGACGGCGCCGACGAGCAGCAGCGGCGCACCGACGCCGACGAGTCCGAATCTGCGCGCGCCGACGAGCGCGATCGCGCCGGCCGCGATCGTGATGCCGGCCGCCAGCAGCCCGGACTGGATGCTCGCTGCGGAACGAATCTGAGGGCGTCGCGCGGCCATGCGCGAGGGTTACGGCCGGGTGCGGCGCCCCCGCGACGCTCTCTTCTCGCGCGCCGGCTCGAAGACCGCCTGGCCGGGGCCGGCGGCGGCGTAGGCGGAGCGGCCGCCGTCGCGGATGCCGGTGACGACGATGCCGACCGGCTGCAGCACGTGGCGGGCGAGCGTGCCGGCGGCGCGGCGGACGTCGTCGCGCGTCGTGTGACCGGCGCGCGCGACGATGATCGTGCCGTCGATCGCGGGGTTGTTGAGCAGCACTTGCGCGTCGGCGACCGGGTTCAGCGGCGGCGCGTCGACGATCACCGTGCCCTCGCTGTGGGCCAGCTCCTCCAGCAGCTCGGCGACGTTCGGCGCGCCGAGCAGCTCGGAGGGGTTGGGCGGCAGCTGGCCGGCGGGCAGCACGGCGAGGTTCGGCAGGTCGTGCAGCGGCCGCACGAGCGCGTCCTGAAGGTCCTCCTGGCCGGTCAGCACGCTCGTGACGCCCTCGCGCGGGTCGAGCCCGAAGCGCTTCGCGAGCGTCGGGCGGCGCAGGTCGAACTCGACGAGCGCGACGTTGCGGCCGGTCAGCGCGATCGCATGCGCCAACTCGACGGCGACGGTCGTCTTGCCCTCGGCCGAGATCGCGCTCGTCACCAGCAGCGTGTCGAGCTCACGCGTGACCGCGGCGAAGTCGAGCGCGCTGCGCAGGATCCGATACGGCTCCAGCTGCGCGTCGCGGACGGCGCCGCGGTGGGGCTTGAAGCTGTCCTGCGGCACGGCCGCCAGCGCCGGCAGGCGGTACTCGCGCTCGAGCTCCTCGATCGAGGTGACGCGGCGGTCGAGCGACTCCAGCAGGAAGACGATCGCGAGCGCCAGCGCGAGGCCGAGGATCGCGCCGAGCACGAGCGTGCGCGGCAGGCTGGAGCCCGACGGCGAGCCCGGCGGGCTGGCGCGGCCGATCACCTGCGAGCCGCTGGTCGCGACCGCGCGCAGGCCGTTGAGGCGCTGCAGCGACTGCTCGAGCGTGGCGCGATCGGGCGAGTTGACCGGCAGCGCGTCGATCTGCGTCTGCAGGTCTCTCTCGGCGGCGTCGATCGCCGACAGCTGCGACGCCGTCTCGAACTCGATGTACTGATCTGCGAACGAGTTGGCCAGCTTCGCCGAGTAGACCGCGTCGCTGGTGCTGGCGGTGATGTCGAGCACGTTCGCGTTCGGCGCCGCCTCGACGTCGATCGCGCTCAGCAGCGTCTGCGGGTCGGCCGGCGATCTCAGCTCTCTTCTGACCAGCTCGGCGACCTGCGAGGAGGATGCGACGAGCACGTTCGTGGCGGCGTCGCGCTCGGGATCGCCGCTGCCGCGGCTGACCTGCAGCGCCGCGTCAGGCAGGGAAGAGACGTCGAACGCGACGTTCGCGGTCGCCTCGTAGCTCTTCGTCGTGCTGGCGTAGCGGGCGCCGGCGGCCGCCATGCAGACGATCACGACGCCGACGACGATCAGCCAGCGGCGACGCAGCACGCGCAGCGCCGTCGCGAGCGTGTCGCGCTCGTCGCGACCGCTCTCGGTCTCGGCCAAGGGGGAGGCTGCTTCAGCCATTGCGACCAAGCGAGGAAGGGCGACGCATCCGGAAATCGTACGCGGTCGACCGGCCGGCCGGTAGCGATGCGCCGGACGCCTGTACTACCATCCGCCGCCATCATGGGCTCTCCGATCGAATCCGGCCTCTCCGCCGTCAAGCGCGGGGCGCGCGCCGCCGTCATCCGCAGCGGCCGTGAGGAGCAGGCGCGCGAGTTCGTCGCGAGAGTGCGCGAGGCGCGCTCGGCGTTCGATCCCGCCTGGCGACGCGAGCTGCGCGACGAGCACGCGATGCACCTGCTGCTGTCGTCGCTGCTGCGGACGAACTCCAACGCGATCGACGTCGGCGCCAACGAGGGCGCCACGCTGGAGACGATCGTCAAGGTCGCGCCGCTGGGCAGACACATCGCCTACGAGCCGATCCCCGGCCTCAACGCCGACCTCGTCGCGCGCTTTCCCGGCGTCGACGTGCGCAGAGCGGCCGCGTCCGACGCCGCCGGCGAGGCCGAGTTCACGCACGTCCTCAACGCGCCGGCCTACAGCGGCCTGCGCCGCCGCGCCGACCTGCCGGCCGACGCGCAGGAGGTCGAGCGGATCCCCGTCAAGCTGGAGAAGCTCGACGACGCGCTGCCGGATGGCTACGTCCCGTCGCTGATCAAGATCGACGTCGAGGGCGCGGAGCTGCTGGTGATGCGCGGCGCCGCCGAGACGCTCACGCGCCACAAGCCGTACGTGCTGTTCGAGCACGGCATGGGCGGCGCCGACCTGTACGGCTCCAAGCCGGGCGAGCTGTGGGACCTGCTCGACGGCGCCGGCCTGCGGATCTTCGACTTCGAGGGCACCGGCCCGTACACGCGCGACGGCTTCGAGGCGGTCTTCCCGGAGCCGATCTGGAACTTCGTGGCCGTCCCGGCCACCTAGCGCGAACCGAACCCGCCCGCGCGCGGCGCTATCGCGACGCGGCCTGCGCCGCCGCCCGCACGATCGACCACGCCGGCTTGCGCGAGCCGTTGGTGCGCAGCAGCCCGTAGTGGGCCTCGCGGTCGCTCTCGGCGCGGTTGGGGAAGTCGCGCAGGTGATAGACGAACAGCGCCCGCACCCGCCGTGCGTACGTCGTGCGGACCTGCGTGAAGGCGAGCGCGAGCCGGCGTGCCTGCTCGTGCTCGTCGACGCAGTCGGGGCGCCGGTCGCAGGTGCTCCAGCCCAGCTCGGTGATCCACAGCGGCTGGCGCGAGGCGCCGCGCGCGGCCAGCTCGTCGGCGATCGTGCCGACGCGGGCGAAGCGGAACGGCGGCGAGGTGTCGTCCTCCTCGCCGGGCGCGAAGAAGCTGTAGGGATGGACGGCGAAGCCGTCGACGCTGGCGAGCAGCCCGGGGTCGTCAGCCATCAGCGCGTCGAGCCAGTCGGCGCGCGTGCCGTCGGGCGTCTCGTAGACGAGGTCGGCCGCCATCAGCCATCTGACGCGCGGATTGGCGCCGCGGCCCGCCGTCAGCGCCGACCGCACCATCCGGCCGTAGCGCGCCGGGTCGACGCCGCCGACTGAGAACGCCTCCAGGTACGGCTCGTTCCACAGCTCGAACCAGACCGGGGCCAGGCGCGCGTCGAGCCGCGGGTGGGCGCGCCAGAAGCTGCCGCCGGGGCCGTAGCGGGCGGCAGCGCGCGCGGCGAAGGCGCCGAAGTCGTCGGGGTTTGCCGGCAGCGAGAGATCGTCGCCGGCCGCCCAGCGGGGCGAGCCGAGCAGCAGCGGCAGCACGCGCAGACCGCGCCGCGCGGCGGAGACGAACAGCTCGTCGGTCCGCTGCCAGCGGCGTGCGCCGCGCCACGGCTCGACCATGTTCCACGGCAGCTCCTCGCGGATCCAGCGAACCCCGGCGGTGCGCACGCGCGCCTGCTCGGCGGCGCGGTGGTTGCCACGCACGCCGAGCGAGTTGGCGACGAGGCCGACGTTCAGCGGCGGCGCGCTCGCCGGCACCGCCGGCAGCACGACCGGTGCCGGGGCGCGGCCGTCGCCGCCGATGCTGCCGGCGATGAACGCCAAAGCTCCGAGCACGAGTGCGGCGAGCACGACGCGACCCACCCGCTCAGGCGACCATGCGCCGGTAGAGGTCGAGCACCGGCGCAGCGGCCGGCGCCGGCGCGTGGTGCTCGACGAAGGTGCGGTAGGCGGCCTCCCCGGCGGCGCGGCGCACCTGCACGTCGTCGAGCAGCGTCACGGCCGCGCCGGCCAGACGCGCGTCGTCGGTCTCGACGGTCAGCCCGCCGCGGCCCATGACCCCCTCCGCGCCGTCGGGCGTCGTCACGACCGGGAGGCCGAGCGCGAGCGCCTCCAGCACCTTGATCTTCGCGCCGCTGCCGCGACCGAGCGGGTACAGCAGCAGCCCCAGCCCGCGCAGGAAGTCGGTCGCCGAGTCGACGCGTCCGCACCACTCGATGCCGGGCAGGTCCGGCAGGTGCGCGAAGGTCTCGCGCACCATCCCGTGGCCGGCGAGACGCAGGCGCGCGCCGGGCCGGTCACGCAGCACGAGCGGCCAGACGTCGCGCAGCAGCCGTTCGACGGCGTTGGCGGTCGGCGGCCACTCGGCCGTCCCGATCAAGCCCGCGACCGGCTGCTCCAGCGGCGCGCGCCCCTCGTAGTGCCGCGGATCGAGCGCGAGCGGGCCGACGGCGATGTGGGTGCCGGCGGGAGCGCGGTGGCGGAAGTCGCGCGCGACCTCGTCGGAGCTGGCAAGCAGCCAGTCGGCCTGGCGGAAGACGCGCCGCTCGGCGCGGCGCAGCTCGATCGCGGTCTTGCCGTTCGCCGTCCACGGCCTGCCGATGTCGCGGTCGCGCTTGGAGTCGCAGTCGATCTGGGCCAGCGCCGGACGGTCGATCCGCGGGATCAGCGTCGCGCTCTGGAGGCCGACGCAGTGGACGACGTCGGCCTCGCGCGCGAGCTGCCGCACGCGGCCGAGGAAGGGCGTATGCGCGAACAGGTCGTGCGGCTTTATGAACCGCTGCGCGCGCGTGCGCAGCAGCGACGGGTGCTCGAACTGCATGACCTCCACCGGCAGATCGGCCGGTGGGGCGTCGTCGACGACGTCGCGCGTCTCCGCGACGAGCGCCTGACAGTCGACGCCAAGCTCCAAGAGACCGCGAAGCAGACCGATCGCGCAGCGTTCGGCAGCTCCTCCCTCGGCCCGGAGCGAAAAGGGCAGGACGACGAGAGTGCGCAAGGGTGCGAGAGTATTCCACACATGATCGGTCAGCTTCGAGCGCTCCCGCGGCGCCTGCTGCACGGGGGCGCTGCCGGAGAGGCCGGTGCTGCCGGCGGCCAGCGCATCGCCTCCAACGTCGTCATCCAGCTGATCGCACGGGGCATCTCGATGCCGATCAGCGTCATCACCGTGTCGCTCGCGGCACGCACGCTCGACCCCGACGGCTTCGGCGTCTGGAGCGCCGTCGGCGCCTACGTCGGGATCTTCGCGGCGCTGACCGACCTCGGCTTCACGACGGTCGCGATGCAGAAGATGTCGGCCGAGCCCGAGCGCGAGGCCGAGTGGCTGGGCGCGCTCGCCGGCGCGCGCGGGATGCTGTCGCTGATCGCGGCGATCATCTGCGCCGCCTCGATCCCGATCTTCCTCGACAACCACCGCGACGGCCACCTGGTCGGCTGGATCCTCTGCTTCACGATCTTCTCGACCGGCGCCAACGCGCTGATGGCGGTCTTCCAGTCGCGCCTGCGCTCCGGGCTCGCGCTCTCCTTCAGCGTGCTGCAGAGCTTCATCTGGCTCGGCGTCTGCCTCGCCTTCTATCTCACCGGCGCGACCGTCGTGGCGTTCGCGATCGCCTACGTCGTGGTGCTTGCGATCATCTCCGGGCTGCAGATCTGGACGACGCGCCGCTACGCGCACATCGCCTGGCGCGAGGGTCGCAAGCTGTGGGGCCAGCTCAGCCGCACGGCGATCCCGCTCGGGATCGCGAGCGTGCTGATCACCGTCTACTACCAGATCGACGCCGTCCTGCTGCTGCAGATCTCAGGCCCCGACGAGGCCGGCATCTACGGTGCCGCCTACCGCTTCCTCACGCCGCTGATGTTCCTGCCGGCGGCGCTGATGTCGTCGTTCTTCCCAGTGCTGTCGGCCGTCCACCGCAGCGATCCCGCGCGCGTGCGGCGGCTGGTGCAGATCTGCGCCGACTACATGGCGGTGATCTCGCTGCCGATCCTCGCCGTCACCGTCGCGCTCTCGGACGAGATCGTCGAGCTGCTGTACGGGCCGGAGTTCGCGCGCACCGCCGGCTTGCTGCCGATTCTGATGATCGCCTTCGTCTCGATCTGTTACGGCACGATGGCCGGCTTCCTCGCGCCGCTGCTGAACCTGCACTGGCGGCTGGCGCTCTACTCGGGCATCGGCGCGCTCGCCAACGTCGGCCTCAACCTGCTGCTGATCCCCGCGCACGGCGCCTACGGCTCGGCGTGGGCGACCGTCTCGACCGAGTGGCTGACGATGGTGCTGATGCTCGGCACGGCGCTGCTCGCGCTGCGGCTGCCGATCGTCCCATGGCGGATCGCGCGTGTCGTCGCGGTCACCGCGGTGATGGTCGGCGCGATGGAGCTGACCGCCTTCCTCGGGCTCTTCCCGGCCGGGCTGATCGGCCTGCTCGTCTACGTCGGCGGCCTCTTCGCGCTGCGCGTCGTCAAGCTCGACGAGCTGCGCTCGCTGCGCGGCTCTGCCCCGGCCGACGACGCCGTCGCGTAGGGTGCCAGGGGTGTCTGGCCTCGAGAGAGCGGCACGCGAGTCCGGTCAGCTCGACGCAGAGCTGCTCACCGACGACGCCGCGCTCGACGCGCTGACGGCGGAGTGGGACGCGCTCGCGGTCGCGATGCGGATGCCGCTCGCCGCCCCGGGCTGGGTGCTGGCGGAGTGGCGCAACCTGCGCGCACCGGAGACGGTGCCGCGCGTCGTCGCCGTGCGCGAGAAGGGCGCGCTCGTCGGACTCGTGCCGTTCTGCACCGAGCAGCCGCCGCGCGGCCGCGTCGACTACCGCCTGCTGACCGGCGCGACGCCGGAGATCAGCCCGCTCGCCGTCCCCGGGCGCGAGTGGGAGGTCGCGGCCGCCGCCGCGGGCGTGCTCGCCGAGGCGACGCCGCGCCCGGACGCGATCGCGCTGGAGGGGATGCCGGTCGCAACGCAGTGGCCGACCGCGCTGCGCCTGCAGTGGCCCGGCCGCGTCCGCCCCGTGCTGCGCCAGTACTGGGTCCAGGGCCGGCCGACCGTCTCGCTCGCGGCCGGCTCGTTCGACGCCTGGCTCGCCTCCAAGAGCTCGAACTTCCGCGGCCAGATGCGGCGGATGCGACGCGACTTCGCCAGAGCCGGCGGGATCTCGCGCGCCGCGACCCAGGAGACGCTCGCCGACGACGTCGCCAGCTTCCTGAGACTGCACCTCGGCCGCTGGGAGGGGCGCGGCTCGTCGAGCCTCTCGGACGTCGCCAGCCAGCAGGAGCTGTTCGTGCAGGTCGGGCGCGAGCTGCTCGACAGCGGTCGCTTCCGCCTGCGGGTGCTGGAGCTCGACGGCGAGCCGATCTCGGCGCAGCTGTTCGGCGAGGCCGGCGGCGAGGTCGTCTACTGCAACGGCGGCTGGGACGAGCGCCACGCGCGCCTGCGTCCCGCGATGCTGGGGATCCTCGACGCGCTGGAGGAGTGCTTCGAGCGCGGCGACCAGCGCCTCAACCTCGGTCCCGGCGAGCAGCCGTACAAGCTGCGCTTCGCCGACGGCAGCGACCCGGTCGCCTGGAGCCTGTTGCTGCTGCCCGGCCGGCGGCTGCCGCTGACCCTCGCGCGCGTGGCGCCGATGGTCGCCTCGCGCGAGCTGCGCGACTTCGCCAAGCGCGTGCTCGACGACGAGCAGAGCGACCGCCTGCGCGACCTGCGCAGACGGATATCGCGCGCCTCGTCGGACGCCTGACGACGCGCTACGATCCGGCGCCATGGCGCCGACACGGACGAACGACCACGCGGCCAGAGCGAAGGCGGCCGCGCGCAGCCTGCTCGGCAAGACCTACGAGGCGGCGGCGCGCAACGACCGCGTCCGCAGACTCGTCTACTCGCTGCGCAACCGCAACCTCTTCGGCGGGATGGCTCAGCACGACCACATGCTGGGCGACCCGATCCGCGTCGACACCTACCACGCCGCGATCGAGAAGCACGTCAGAGACGGCGACGTCGTCGTCGACCTCGGCACCGGCTCGGGCGTGCTCGCCTTCTTCTCCGCGCGCGCCGGCGCCAGACAGGTGCACGCGATCGAGCACGGCCCGATGGCCGACGCGGCCGAGGCGGTCGCCGCCGACAACGACATCGACAACGTCCAGCTGCACCGCATGCACAGCAGCGAGTTCGAGCTGCCGGAGAAGGTCGACGTGATCGTCCACGAGCAGATCGGCGAGGCGCTGTTCGACGAGCGCGTCGTCGAGAACGTCGGCGAGCTGCGCGACAGAGTGCTCAAGCCGGGCGGCCTGATCCTGCCCGCGAGACTGGCGCTCTACATCGAGCCGGTGCAGGTCAGAGACGGCGCGCGGCGTCCGTACGCGTGGCAGCAGAGACTGCACGGGATCGACTTCCGCGCGCTCGAGCCGTTCGCGCGCAGAGAGCCGCAGTCCTACCACTACACCGTGCTGCGGCCCTTCCCGTTCGAGCAGTTCCTGACGGCGACCGAGGCGGTCGTCTCGGTCGACCTGCACACCGCCACGACCGCCGACCTGCCGCAGCAGATCTCGTGGCGGCGGAAGGTCGTCAGCGACGGGGTCCTCGACGGCTTCGTCGTCTACTTCACCGCCGCCTTCGACGACGAGCTTGCGATCAGCTCCAGCCCGGCCGACCCGTACACGCACTGGGGCGGGCCGCTGCTGCGCGTCGAGAGCCGGCCGGTCAGAGCCGGCGACGAACTGGAGTTCGCGCTGGCGGCGAAGGAGCTGTCGGCGCCGTCGACGTGGGAGTGGACGGTCACCGTCCACCCCGCCGGCGGCGAGTAGGCCGGCAACCGTCCGGGCGCGGCGCGACGAGCGCCGCGCGTCCGGCTAGGACCGCAGCCCGAAGGCGCGCTCGACGGCCTGCAGCGTCCGCTCGGGATCGTGCGAGGCGCGCATCTCGGCGCGGCCGGTCGTGCCTTCGCGGCGGCGCCGCTCTGGATCGTCGCGGTACTCCGCGAGCGCCGCCGCGAGCGCGGCGGGGTCGTGCGAGGGCGAGACGATCGTGCCGCCACCGGGCGGGATCAGGCCGAGCGCTCCCTCTGGGTCGGTCGCGATCACCGGCACCCCGACGAGCTGCGCCATCACGATCACGCGCGGCGCGCCCTCGGTCGGGCTGGGCGCGAAGACGAGCGCGTCACAGGCCGACAGGAACGCCTCGACGTGGCCGCGCACGTTCGGCGCGAAGCGGACGCGGTCGCCGAACGGCGCGGCGCGCTCGCGCAGCGCCGGCTCCTGGTCGCCCTCGCCCGCGAGCACCATCAGCACGTCGCCGTCGAGGTGCTCCATCGCGTCGATCACGACGTCGTTGCGCTTGCGGACCTGGAAGCGCGAGATGCAGCCGAAGACCGTCGTCTGCTCGCCGGCGCCCCACTCCGCGCGCAGCCGCTCGCGCGCGGCGGCGTCGAACTCGACCTCGTCGACGTCGACGAGGTTCGGCACCACGACGACCTTCTCGGCCGGCACGCCGGCGTCGATCACCGTCTGCCGCGTCCCCTCGGAGACGGCCATGATCGCGCGCGCTCGCCGCGCGGCCAGCGCGTACAGCCGGCGCGGGATCCCGCTGCGCAGGTTCGGCGGCACCGGCCCCCACTCGGCCCACACGATCTCGCCGGTCAGCCGTCTCGGCAGCAGCGCGACGAGCAGCTGCTCCTTCTTGAAGTGGACGAAGGTGACGCCGACGGGTCCCGCGGCGCGCAGCGCTCGCGCGATCCGCCACAGCGTGCGCGGCGTCTCCAGCGCGACGCGGCGGATGCTGCGGCGCGACAGCTTCGGGCCGAGGTCGATCGCCTGCACCGGCACCTGCGTCTTGGCCGCGATGTCCGGCACGTTCGTCAGCAGGAGCACGTCGTGGCCGCGTTGGCGCAGCGCTTCGAGCAGATCGGCGTTGGCGTACTCGGCGCCGCCGCGCTCGCTCGTGGTCTGGAGGGAGACGATGCGATTCGCGGACACGCGCCGGCATACTATCCGGAGTGCTCAGCACCCAGGTGATCGACGACCCGGCCGCGCTCGCGCCCCATCTCGAAGCCTGGGACGCGTTGGCGGTCGCGCACGGGCGGCCCTTCTGCGCGCCGGCGTGGATGCTCGCGTGGTGGCGCGAGGGACGCACGGGCGAGACGCGGCTGCGCGTCGTGCTGGTCCACGACGACGGCGAGCTGGTCGCCGTCGCGCCCTTCTTCGCCCAGGTCGGCCGCTTCGGCCTCGCCGAGTACCGCCTGCTGGCCGCCGGCTTCTCGCACCGCATCGGCGTGCTCGCGCGCGCCGGCACCGAGCAGGCCGTCGCGCGCCCGCTGGCGCAGGCGCTCGAGACGCTCGACCCGCCGCCGGCCGCGGTCGTCTTCGAGGGGGTCGATCGCGACGACCCGTGGCCGGCGCTGCTGCGCGCCGCGTGGCCGGGCCGCCTGAAGCCCCAGCAGCGCCGCGACGTCGAGATGGAGGCGCCGTGGATCGAGGTCGGCGGCGACTTCGACGGCTGGTTCGCGCGCCGTGGCAAGGGCTACCGCAAGCAAACGCGCCGGGCTGACAGACGGCTCACCGAGGAGCAGGTTCAGACGCGCGTCACGCGCGAGCCGGCGGCCGTCGAGACGTTGATGCGGCTCCACCACCAGCGTTGGGACGAGCAGGGCGGCTCGGCCGTCCCCGCCGAGTCGGGCCGCATCATCGCCGAGGCGACCAGCGCGCTGCCCGACGAGCGCATCGGCGTCGTGCTGCTGGAGGCGCCGACGGGGCCGATCGGCGCCGAGCTGGCGCTGCGCGCCGGTGACACGATGGCCTTCTGGAGCGGCGGCTTCGATCCCGCCTGGGCGCACGTGTGGCCCGGCAACAAGGCGATGCTCGTCGCGCTGGAGCAGGGCGCCGCCGACGGGGTCCTGCACGGCGACCTCGGCGGTGGCACCAGCGAGTACAAGCAGCGACTGGCCGACAGCGACCGCCCGCTGCTGTGGTGCACGCTCTATCCGCGCGGCCGCCAGTGGCCGGCGATCCGCCTGTGGCGTGCGCCCAAGCACCTGCGCTACGCGGCGCGCGAGGCGGTCCGCCGCATGCCGCCGACGCGCCAAGAGCAGATCCGGCGCCTCGTGCGCCGGGCGCGTTGACGCTCTTTTTCCTGCTCCACGGGGTTTTCGAGCAATGGCGCAGCCGCTGACGCTGCCCTAGACTCCCGCCGCCAAACCCCGGATGTCCGATCAGATGATGAGCGCCCCCGCTGCCCCTCCGCCGGTCCCCTGGCCCCACGTGGTCGTGCTGGAACCGCACAGCGCGGGTCTGGCGGTCACGCGCCGCATGGTCGCGCGCGGGGGACGCGTGACGGTCGTGACGGAGCCGGGCCACTCGTGGGAGACGCGCAGCCGCGGCGTCGAGTCGGTCGTCGAGCCGTTCGACGGCGGCGCCGGCTGGCTGGCGGCGCTGCGCAGCATCGCGACGAGCAGCGGCGAGACGGTCGTGCTGCCCGCGACCGACCGCGGCAGCGAGCTGCTCGTCAAGGCGCGCGACGAGCTGCCGGCCAACCTGCTCGCGTTCGAGCGTGCGCGCGGCAGCAGCCACCTCGCGCTGATGGACAAGCAGACGGCTGACGCGATCGCGCGCCGCGCCGGCGTCAACGTGCCGTGGACGACGAGCATCCACGACGCCGCCGAGCTCGAGGCGGCGCTCGCGCAGGCGCCGTGGCCGTGCGTCGTGAAGCCGATCCTGTCGCACGAGTGGCGGATGAGGTACGGGGAGGAGCGCACCTTCCTGGTGGAGGAGGCCGCGAAGGCGCGCGAGCTGCTCGCCCAGCCGCTCGCCGACGGTCTCGGGATGCTGCTGTCGCAGTACATCCCGGGCGGTGACGACGATGTCGAGGAGGCGATCCTCGTGCGGCTCGCCGACGGCAGCTACCCGGTCGCGTTCGGCTGTCGCAAGCTGCGTCAGTACCCGCGCGGCTTCGGAGCGACGGCGCTCGGCGTCTCCTCGCCGCTGGTCGAGACGACCGCGCTGGCCAGACGCGTGCTCGACGAAGCCGGCTTCGTCGGCGTCGCCGGCGTCGAGACGAAGCGCCACGCCGTCACCGGCGAGCGCTGGTTCCTGGAGGTCAATGTGCGGATGCCCGCGCAGTGGGGGCTCGGCGACGCCTGCGGTGCCGAGGCGACGCCGCGGCTGGTCGCGGCGCTCGCCGGCCGGCCGCTCGGCCCGGCGCCGACGCCGCGCGAGGGCGTGCGGATCGTGGTGCCGGACATCGACGTGCGCGTCTGCAGGGGCCTGCTGCGCGAGGTGCCGGCGTGGCGGCGGCCGGCGCTCGCCGCGCAGCTGGTGCGGCCGTGGTTCGGAGCCGGCGAGGTCGGCGTGCTGAACATGCGCGATCCCGGCCCCGGGCTGGCCTGGGTCAGCACGATCGCGGGGCGGCGCGTACCTGCGCGTTTGCGCAAGGACCGCTAGCGAACTCTCGCACCTCACCGCCTACCGCTTGACAAAGCGGTGTGTCGGATTCACTGTCAGAGATCCAAAATGCGCTCATTCCTCATCATCCTGCTTGCCGGCGTCGCGCTGGCCGTGCCCGCCGCCGCCCAGGCCGCGACCACGCTCTACCCCGACATGCGGACGATGCCGCCGCGCAACCTGCAGCTCGACAGAACCGACGTCAGCGTCGACAGATCGGGCGTGATTCACAACGTCCTGCGCTTCTCCAACACCGTCTACAACGCGGGCGAGGGGCCGGTCGAGATCCGCGCGACGATCAATCAGAGACTGAATCCGCCGTCAGGCCAGGCCTATCAGCGCGTCTACGACGACCTCGGTGGATTCAGAGACATCCTGCTGACGGGCAGCACGCTCTATTACCACGACGTCCACGTTCATTACCACTTCGACCACTGGGGTGAGTACCAGCTGTGGACGAAGAGAGAGTTCGACGCGTGGGTCGCCAGCGGCCGCACGGTCGGCGCGCCTGACCTCGTCGGCACGAAGACGACCAGCTGCGTCACCGACGAGGAGTTCGCGCTCACGACGCCGTACGCCGTCTGGCCGGAGCAGTACCCGCCGGAGAAGTGCATGCCCGACGCCAACAACGTGATCGCGCAGGGCCTCTCGACCGGTTGGGGCGACACATACGACTACTACCGCTCCGAGCAGTGGGTCGACCTCGGCACCAGCAGACTGGCCGACGGCACGTACGTGCTGCGCTCGGTCACCGACCCTGAGAACCTCGTCGCCGAGAGCGAGGGGATGGGCGACGCGGACCGCGAGAGCCCGCTCAGAAACGAGGCGATGACGACCTTCGTCATCTCCGGCGGCCAGATCGTCGACAGCGACGCTCCCAGCGGCACGGTCACGATCAACCACGTCGACAGAGTCACGACCACGTCGCAGGTGCGCCTCGACGTGCTCGGCCGCGACGACGTCAGCAGAGTGAGAACGGTCAGAGTCTCCAACGACGGCGTCACCTGGGCGACCTTCTCGAACACCTCCGAGGACTCCAACTACCAGACGCTCAACTGGGATCTGGCGAACAGAAGCTACGGCGGCCACGACGGCACCGGCGAGCGCACCGTCTGCATCCTCTTCCAGGACAACGCCGGCCGCTGGAGCCCGGTCATCACCGACACGATCGACTACCAGCCGCCGACGCCGCCGAGACAGCCGACATCGGCCTACGGCAGAGCCGTCGCGGCCGACGCGCCGGTCTCGTGGTGGCGGCTCGCTGACCAGTCGGGCAGCCCCGCCGTCGACCAGCAGTCGGCCAACGCCGGCATCTACGGCGGGACCGTCACCTACGGCGAGCCGTCGCTGATCGGCGGCGACACCGGCAACAAGTCGGCCGCGTTCAACGGCGTCAACGGCACGGTCCGGGTCAACGACTCCAACTCGCTCGACCTCAGATCGGCGATCACGCTCGAAGCGTGGATCAAGCCGAGCAGCATCCCGTCCAGCGGCAACTTCGCCTCGATCCTCACGAAGGCCGAGTCGTACACGCTCCAGTTCAACGGGCCGAGACTCGAGTTCACCGTGATCCAGAGCGGCACCCGTCGCCGCGTGCAGGCCCCGGCCGGGACGATCGTCGCGGGCAGCCCGTACCACGTCGTCGGCACCTACGACGGCGCCAACCAGCGGCTGTACGTCAACGGCACGCAGGTCGCGACCGTGGCGCTGACCGGCGCCGCGTCGGTCACCAACAACCCCCTGCAGCTCGCCTCCTGGGACGGCACGCTGGAGTTCTTCAGAGGGACGCTCGACGAGGTCGCCGTCTACGGCACGACGCTGAGCGCCGCGCAGGTCAGAGCGCACTTCGACGCCGCCTCGACGGCGACGCTCGATGCGCCCGACAACCTCACCGCGGCCGCGACCTCGACTTCGCAGATCGAGCTGAGATGGCATCTCAACTCGACCGGTGAGACCGGCGTCGTGGTCGAGCGCAGCAGAGACGCCGCGTTCACGTCGCCGACGAGCCAGAGACTGGCCGCCAACACGACGACGCTGCTCGACGGCGGCCTCGCCGCGGGCACGACCTACTGGTACCGCGTCAAGGCGGTCACCGACAGCGAGTCCTCGCCGTGGTCCGACGTCGTGCACGCCTCGACACCGGAGCCGGCTTCCTACCGCGCCGAGGTGCTCGCCGACCTCCCCGTCTCCTACTGGCGGCTGAGCGAGACGAGCGGCACGATCGCCGGCGACGAGACGGTCGCCAACCCCGGCCAGTACTCGGCCGTGACGCAGGGCGTCCCCGGCCTGCTCGCCTCGACGACCAACGTCGCCGCCGGCTTCAACGGCAGATCGTCGGAGGTCCGCGCCGGCCATACCGGCACGCTCGACATCACCGGCGCGCTGACGATCGAGGCGTGGATCAAGCCGACGAGCATCCCGGCGACCGGCGTCTACCGCTCGATCGTCACGAAGACCGATGCCTATACGCTCGAGTTCTACGGACCGTACGTTGAGCTGTTGTTCGTGCAGGCCGGCCAGAACGTTCGCGTGAGAGCGCCGGCCGGCGCGATCGTCGCCGGCAACACCTATCACCTCGCGGGCACCTACGACGGCAGCGCCCTGCGGCTCTACATCAACGGCGTGCTGGTCGCCACGACCGCTCGCAGCGGCCCGATCGACAGCAACCTGAACGCGTTGCGAATCGGCAGCTGGGACGGCATCAACGAGTGGTTCGCCGGCACGGTCGACGAGGTCGCGCTGTACAGAACGGCGCTCAGCGCGTCGCGGATCGCCGCCCACTACAACGCCGGCAAGCCGGGGCTCGCCGCCCCCAGCGGCCTGACCGCGACGGCCGCCTCGGCGACGAGAATCGACGTCGCCTGGAGCGACAACGCCAGCGCCGAAAGCGGTCAGACGCTTCAGCGCAGCACCAGCTCCGACTTCTCCTCGCCGACGACGATCCCGCTCGCGGCCAACGTCCAGTCATACGCCGACACGACCGTCAGCGCCGGCACGACCTACTGGTACCGCGTCCGCGCCGAGTCCGGCGACACCAGCTCGGCATGGTCCAACGCGGTCTCCGCGACGCCGCCGGCGGCGACCTCGTACGCAAGCGTCGTCAGCGCCGACGCGCCGGTCTCGTGGTGGCGGCTGGGCGAGAGCTCGGGCATTGTCGCCGCCGACGTGCAGGGCGCCAACGGCGGCACGTACGTCGGCAGCCCGACGCTCGGCGCGACCGGCCTGCTTCCGACCGTGACGGGCAACTCCGCCGTCACCTTCAACGGCAGATCGAACTCCGTCAGAGTCGCCGACGCGAACTCGCTCGACCTCACCAGTGCGATCACGCTCGAAACGTGGATCAAGCCGACGAGAATCCCGTCGAGCGGCAGCTTCGCCTCGGTCGTGACCAAGCCGGAGGCGTACTCGCTCCAGTTCAACGGCACGAGACTGGAGTTCACCGTCATGCAGAGCGGCATGCGCCGCCGGCTGCAGCTGGCGGCGGGCGCGATCGTGACCGGCACGACCTACCACGTCGTTGCGACCTACGACGGCGTCAACCAGCGGCTGTACGTCAACGGCACGCAGGTCACCAGCCGCGCGCAGACCGGCGCGGCGACCGTCACGGCGAACCCGCTGACGATCGCCTCATGGGACGGCGGCTCGGAGTGGTTCAACGGAACCGTCGACGAGGTTGCCGTCTACAGAACGGTGCTCGACGCCACGCGCGTCAGAGCGCACTACGACGCCGGCACGAGAAGCTGAGCGAGCGGCGCGGCATGCGGCCGCGCCGCGGCGTGCTGCAGGCGCGACGAACGGGCGCGCCGCGTGGTGCGGCCGCCGCGCCGACCATCTAACCTCCGCGCGGTGCGACCGCGCGAAGGACGACGATGAGCCGGCGCCTGCTGCTGGTCGAGGAGGGTGGCGGCGGCGGGGTCGCCGACTACAGCGGCGAGCTGGCGGCAGCGGTCGCCCGCGCCGGCTGGCAGGTCGACGTCGCGACCGCGCGTGACCATCGCTATCCCCCGGCCCCCGGCGTTCGCCTCCACCGTCTCTTCCCGTACGTGCGCGGGAGCAGCGCCGCCGGCCGCGCGGTGCGGCGGCTGCGGCTGTCGAAGGCGGTCAACGGCGCCACCCACTTTGCCGCGAACGCGCCGGTGCTGCGGCTGGCGCGGGCCGCCGACGTCGTCCACGTGCAGGGCGGCGAGTGGGCGCCGCTCGGCGCGCTGCAGGCGCTGCTGGTGCGCGCCGCCGGACGGCCGCTGGTGTGGACGCCGCACAACACCTTCGAACGCGGCGAACGCGCCTACGCCCGCTCGCGCGAGCTGACCGACCGCTGCGCCGCCGGGCTGATCGTCCACTCCGAGTTCGACCGCACGCTGCTCTCGCCGCTCGCCGCCTCGAAGGCGACGGTGATCCCGCACGGCGAGTACGGCGGCCTTGCCCGCCGCGGCGCGCCGGACGCCGACCCCGCCGCGGCGCGCGCCGCGCTCGGGCTGCCGGCAGACGCGACGGTCGCGCTGCTGTTCGGCCAGCTGCGCGCTGACAAGGGCGTGCGCGATCTGCTGCTGGCCGCGCGCGAGCTGCCCGCGCTGCACGTCGTGCTCGCCGGCAAGGACGAGGGGGTGTTGGCGCAGGTCGCTGATCTGCTCGCCGAGCCGGCCCTGCGCGAGCGCGTGACGGTGCGCGAGGGATTCGTCCCGAGCGAGCAGGTCGGGCCGCTGTTCGCCGCCGCCGACGTCGCCGCGCTGCCGTACCAGCGCGCCAGCGCCAGCGGGGTGCTGCTGCTCGCCTACGGCTACGCGCGGCCGGTCGTCGCGTACCCCGTCGGAGGCCTGCCGGAGTACGTCGAGGACGGCCGCAGCGGCTGGCTGTGCCCGGCGGCGACGCCGGAGGCGCTGGCGCAGACGCTGCGCGCGGTGATCGAGGCCGGCCCGCAGGAGCGCCGCGCCCGCGGCGAGGCCGGGCGCGCGATGTCCGACGAACGCTTCGGCTGGGACGCGATCGCCGCCACGACGATCGCGCTCTACGAACGGCTGCTGGCCGCGCCGCGCCGCTGAGCCCACGCGGCAGCGCCCGCGGCTCAGCACGCGAGGCGCGCGACCCATACAATGCGGGTCAGAGGGCGCGTAGCTCAGTGGGAGAGCGCTCGCTTCACACGCGAGAGGTCGGTGGTTCGAAACCACCCGCGCCCATCCAGCAGGACGAACGTGAAACCCCGCCGGCGGCGGGGTTTCGTCGTTTCGAGCAGGCCGTTCAGCCGCGTCTGACGCTCTCGCAGTCGCGCGCGACCCTGTCGCCGCGGTCGGCGATCACGAGGTCGCGACCGGCGCCGCAGCTGACGTGATCGGCGTTGCGACGGCGGCTGCCGTCGCGGGTGTCGATGCGGTCGGCGCCGGGGCCGCCGTCGAGCCGGTCGATCCCCGCTCCGCCGTGAAGCCGGTCGTCTCCCTTTCCGCCGAGCAGCAGGTCGTTGCCGGCGCCGCCGAAGAGGCGGTCGTCGCCGCCGCGACCGTCGATCAGGTCGTTGCCGCCCTTGCCGTCGATCGTCTCGGCGCGCGCGCTGCCGGTCAGCGTGTCGCCGCGGCGGCTGGCCGTCACCGGCGCGATCGTCGCCTCGATCGGGATCGTGTATCCCGAGCCGCCCCGCACCGGCAGGTTGAAGGTCCATCTGAACGTCCCGGCCCTCGTCGGCGTCCCTTGCAGCACGACCCAGATGCCGTCCGGCGCGGGGAAGCGGCTGTAGGTGATTCCGGGCGGCAGCGCGCCGTCGACGATCGACAGCGGCACGACCGGATAGCCGAAGGCGTTGCAGATGTGGATTCTGTCGCCCGTCCAGCTCTCGCCGACACGGCCCGAGACTCCGCGATTGCACTCGAGGCGGGGGTCGCTCGGAGGCGTCGCCTGCTCCCAGCTGACCGTCACCCGCGCGCGATCGCCGGTGCCGCCGCTGGAGGCGGCGACGCTGAAGCTGCTGCCGCCACCGCCGCCGCCGGCACCACCGCCGCCGCCCCCGCCTCCGCCGCCACCGCCGAAGTAGCCTCCGCCCCCGCCGCCGCCGGAGCTGCCGACGACGGTGTAGCCGCCGCGACCGCCGACCAGCACGGCACCGCCGACGCCGTCGCCGGCACCCGGGCTGTCGCCGCCGCGGCCGCCGCCGCTCGCGTTGGTGCCGGCGCCGCCGCCGCGCCCGTACGACTGGTAGAAGAGCGAGGTCCCGCCGTTGCCGCCGTTGGCGCCGCCGTCGCCGCCGGCGCCGACGTGCTCTTCGGCGCAGCCGCCACCGCCACCGCCGCCGGCCGCGACGACCAGGCGCGAGGGGTTCGCGCCGGCGGTGCGCACCTCGGAGGCGCCGCCGCCTCCGCCGCCGGCGCCGAGGCCGCTGCCGCTGGCGCCGCCACCGTTCCAACCGCCCGTCGCGGGGCCGATCGTGTGGCCGTTGTCACCGTTGCCGCCGACGAAGATCTGCAGCGAGCGCGTTCCGGCGGGCAGCTGCACCGTCGAGACGATCTGCGCGCCGCGGCCGCCGGCACCGCCGCCCTGGCACTGGCCTTGGCCGTAGTTGCCGCCGCCTCTGCCGCCGACCGCCTCGACGCGGACCGATCTGACGTCGTCGGGCAGATCGAGCTGCTGCGGGCTGCCGGTGAAGTCGAATGTTCTCGTCACGGTCGTCGCCTGCACGCGAGGGGGCGTGTCCGAGAGCGCGGCGAGCGCCGGCGCTGCGGGGAGGACGGTGAGCACAGCACTGGCGCTCAGCGCCAGCATGCGGGGCACGGCAGGCGATCTGAACGGCATCGCGAGTCCTTTCGCGGGAAATGTGGGGGATTCGTTCCCGGCGCGCCACCTTACTGGAGGGTCTCGCGCCTGAAGCGAGCGTGGTCAGAGCGGACGCGAATGCGCGGCCGGACGCGGCGCGAGCGCGGTCAGCGAGCGAGAGCGCGGCCGGTACGGCGGAGAGAAATCACCACGAAACCTTCGCCATCGGGCCAAGGTGAGCGGCCCCCGAGTGGCGCATCATCATGTCCATCTCCTCCTCTGAAGGGCCGGGTCCAGGCAACTGGGCTCGGCCCTTCGCCCTTCTTTCGGTGTGGTCCGTTGCGGGATTCGGAGGGATGCGAGCGACGCGGCGGGACCGGGATTTCCGGGGCCGGTCCCGCCCCGTCCGCGCCGGCGCCGCTCAGGCGGAGCCGGGCACCGACGCCGGGAACTCCGGCCCGAACGGCGGCGCCTGGCCGCAGCCGAGGTAGGAGTCGGTCGCCGCCGGCGGGGCCGTCTGGAAGGTGAACTCGCCGCGCACCGTCACGAGCGCGCCCGGCGGGCAGGTCATCGCCTCGATGAAGCCGCGTCTGACGACTCGGCCGCGCTCTCTGACCTTGACCGTCATCCCGCCGACGGTCGCCTTGAACTGTCTCAGCGACGTCACCATGCCGTCGCTGAGCTCCTGCAGCCCAGGCGGCACCGGCAGTGTCAGACGGAAGCCGTATCTGCCGCCGCGCAGCGCCGTGAACGGCGCGTTGATCATGTCGCGGATCACGACCGGGTTGTCCGTCGCGAAGTAGAACAGCATCGAGCGGCCGCCAGGGCCGTTGTAGACGTCCATCTTCAGTCTCGCCGTGACGCTGATCGCGGTGCCAAAGGCCCAGCCCTCGCCGATCTTGGAGCCGCGCGGGCACGCTCTCGGCGCGCCTCTGAGCGCCGCCAGCCGCACCGGATCGCAGCTCGGGAAGTATCTGCCGTTGACGCGCGCGCCGTGGGTGAACGACATCACGATTCTCGTCGTCGTCGCCGGGAAGACGCCGTCGATGTCGTCGCCGACTATGCGGCCTTCCATCGTCAGCCTGACGTTCTGCGGCGTCGTCGGGAAGCCGGTCAGCGCCGGCGTGACCGCGCCGCTGAGCGCGACTGAGGTTCTCGCGCCGGCGGGCGCGGAGGCGCCGAGGAGGCCGCCGGCCGCCACGAGCACCAGCAGTGCGGCGCCGCGGATCGGTTGAAAAACACGCATGTACCGAGCTTACCCCGAGATCTGGCCCGCGTGGGAAGAAGTTCGTGCGCCCGGTCCCTTCGATAGGCTCGTCCTCATCCAGAGTCAGGACGCCAGCGGCCTGCCCCTTCTCACGCGAGGAGTATCGTTAGGGGGCCCTCACGCGCTGCACCACGAAGGGGACGAAAGGAGCGTGATCGACGATGGCGACCTATCCGCGCCGTGACGAGCTGGCCGGCCTCAGACGGTCAGAGATCCTGAAGGCGTCGCCTCGCATGTTCGAGTCCAACCTGCTCGACAAGCTCTCGCGCGTCCACTGGAGCGTTCCGGCCTTCATCTTCGGTCCCGCGATCGCGATCGCGCTGGCGCTCTCGATCGACCAGATGACGCTGTGGCAGATCCCGCTGTTCGTCGCCGGCGGTTACCTCTTCTGGACGCTGACCGAGTACTGGCTGCATCGGATCGTCTTCCACTTCGAGCCCGAGGAGGGCATCGGAGCGCGGCTGCACTGGATCATCCACGGCGTCCACCACGACCACCCCAACGACCCGCTGCGGCTCGTGATGCCGCCGTCGGTCAGCGTGCCGCTCGCGGCGCTCTTCTTCGCGCTGTTCGTGGCCGTGCTCGGCACGCCCGAGGCGTACGCCGCGTCGGCCGGCTTCTGGGGCGGCTACCTCTTCTACGACCTGACGCACTACTACCTCCACCACCTGCCCGGCGGCCGCAAGCCGACGGCGTGGATCCCGCGCAAGCTGCACGAGGCGCACATGCGCCACCACTTCAGGGAGCACGACAAGGGGTATGGCGTCAGCGCGCCATTCTGGGATCACGTCTTCGGGACCGCAACAGGCGGTTCTCGGCGGAATCCCACACAGCGATAGCGGCTGTCGTACGACAGGCGATATCGGCCCTCCATTTCCCCGACTCACGCTCTAGCGTGGGTCCGTGCACACGACCACGGTCCGCTTCTCGGGCGAGACATGGGCTCAGCTGAAGGAGGTCTGCGAGCGGGACGGCATCGCCACCGCGCAGTACATCCGCGAGGCGACGATCGCGCGCTTGGCGCAGAGTTCGCAGCTGCCCCAGGTCGACCGTCAGGATCGTGAGCTGGAGGAGCTGCGCGGCCGCGTCGAGCGGATCGAGCGAGCGCTCCAGCGCCGCATCCCGCGCTGAGGCACCGGCGCGCGACCGGCGCGCGACGCCACACCGCTTCCCACATCCGAGTTGTTCGATGGCGGCTGTCGTACGGCCGGCGCCATCGCCATTGGCGACACTCCGGAAGTCGGGTAGCTTCGTCGCCGTCAGGGGCGCTCGGTGCAGGCGAGCCGATTGCGACGCCGCGAACCGCCGTCTCCCCCACGGCGGGCGAAGCCGCGCCTCCCGACACGCCGCACCTGCGGCGTCCCGGCTCCTACTCCCCTTGCGGAGCCGGGACGCCGGCGGCACCTGGGCGCGCGATCAGCTCGCGCGCACGACGACGAGCGAAGTGCCCGGACTGACCTGGTCGCCGACGCCGACGAGCACGTCGACGACCTCGCCCGCGACCGGCGACTCCAGCGCCGTCTCCATCTTCATCGCCTCGAGCGTCAGCAGTCGCTGGCCGGCGTCGACGCGGTCGCCGGGGCGGACCTCGACGAGCCAGACGCTGGCCGACAGCGGCGCCTCTATCGCGACCGCGCCCGGCGGCAGCACGAGCGCGCCGGCACCGGCGCCGTTGCCCGGCACGGCCGCGACCGGCTCGGGACGGGGATCGAACTCGCCGGCCGCCTGCCACGCGGCGCGCTCGGCCGCGAACGCCTCCGTCTGCCGTGCACGGAAGGCGTCGATGTCGTCGCGCTCGCGCTCGAGGAAGTCGAGGTGGTCGGCGAGCGTGAAGCTGCCCTGCTCGATCTCCAGCTCCAGCCGGCCGGCGTCCATCTCCGCCCGCAGCTCCAGCAGCTCGTCGGCCGCGACCGGATGCCAGCGGATGCGGTCGAAGAAGCGCAGCAGCCACGGCGTGTCCGCTTCGAAGGAGGCCGCCGCCGCGCGGTAGCCGCTCCAGATCTGGACCGTGCGCCCGACGAACTGGTAGCCGCCGGGCCCCTCCATGCCGTAGATGCAGAGGTAGGCGCCGCCGATCCCGACCGCGTTCTGCGGCGTCCACGTGCGTGCCGGGTTGTACTTCGTCGTGACGAGGCGGTGGCGCGGATCGAGCGGCGTCGCGACCGGCGCGCCGAGGTAGACGTCGCCGAGGCCGAGCACGAGGTAGTCGGCGCCGAAGACGGTGCGGTGGACGTCCTCGACGCTGTCGAGCCCGTTGACGCGGCGGATGAACTCGATGTTCCACGGGCACCACGGCGCGTCCGCGCGCACGCCGGCCATGTAGCGCGCGGTCGCCTCGCGCGTGGCGGGGTCGTCCCACGACAGCGGCAGGTGGACGGTGCGGCTCGGCACCTGCAGCTCACGCGTCGCCGGCAGCTCCAGCTCGAGCGACTGCGCCAGCGCGAGCAGCCGCCGCGGCGGCAGCAGGTCGGGATCGGCGTGGAGCTGCAGCGAGCGGATCCCCGGCGTCACGTCGAGCAGCCCGCGCGGCGCCTCGGCGGCGATCCGCTCGGCGAGCGCGTGGACGCGCATCCGCAGCCCGAGGTCGAGCACCATCGGCCCGTACTCGACGAGCAGGTTGTCGTCGCCGGCGCGGCGGTACGTGACGGCCGGTGTGTCCGGCGTCGCGTCGCGCCGCGCGAGGATGCCGTCGTCGCGGGGCGCCGGGGCGAGGGCGCGGAGCGGGCGGCGCGGCGGCGCGGCAGGGCGCGCGGCGGACGCCGGTGCCGGCAGCGCGGCGCGCAGCTCCGCCGCTGCCTCCTCGGCGACCGACACGAAGCGGACCGTGTCGCCCGGCCGCAGCTGACCGAGCTTCCAGCGCTCCGCCGTCACGACCGTCGCGGGGCAGACGAAGCCGCCGAGGCTGGGGCCGTCGGGACCAAGCAGGATCGGCAGGTCGCCGGTGAAGTCGACGGCGCCGATCGCGTACGGCGTGTCGTGGATGTTGGACGGGTGCAGGCCGGCCTCGCCGCCGTCGGGCCGCGCCCAGCGCGGGCGCGGACCGATCAGCCGCACGCCGGTGCGGGCGGAGTTGAAGTGGACCTCCCACGCGGTCGCGTAGAACTGCTCGACGTCCGCGCGCGTGAAGAACTCGGGCGCGGCGTGCGGCCCCTCGGTGACGGCGATCTCCCAGGCACCGTCGGATGGGAGCGCGATCGCCTCAGCCTGCTCCCGCGTGCCGCTCGGCGCGCCGCCCGGCGTCAGCACGTCGCCGACGCGCAGCGCGCGGCCGCCGTGGCCACCCATCCCGCCGAGCGTGAAGGTCGCGGCGCTGCCGAGGTGGCGCGGCAGGTCGAGGCCGCCGGCGACGAGCACGTATGCGCGCAGGCCGCGGCCGCGCAGCGCGCCGACCTCCAACAGCCCTCCGGCCGGTACGTCGACAGGCTCCCAGCAGGGGACCGGCTGGCCGTCGAGCAGCGGCTGCGCCTCCGCGCCGGTCACGCAGACCGTGGTGGCGGCGGTGAAGCGCAGCGCCGGCCCGTCGAGCGTGCATTCGAGGCCGGGGGCGCCCTCGGGGTTGCCGAGCGCGCGGTTGCCGAGACGGAAGGAGCGGTCGTCCATCGGGCCCGACGGCGGCACGCCGACCATCCAGTAGCCGATGCGACCGGGCCAGTCCTGCACGGTCGTCAGCGTGCCGGCGCGCTCGACCTCGATTCGCGGCTCGTCGTCGTGGACGGTCGCGAGCGTGGCGGTCGAGTGGCGGGCGGCGGCGAAGTCGGGGGCGGCGAGCGCCGCGCGCAGCAGGCCGAGGTTGGTGCGGACGCCGTCGATGCGGGTGCGCGCGAGGCCGTCGGCGAGTCGCGCGATCGCCTCGGCGCGCGTGGCGCCGGTCGCGACCAGCTTCGCCAGCAGCGGGTCGTAGGCGGTCGAGACCTCGGTGCCGGTCGTCACCCAGCCGTCGACGCGCAGATCGGCGGGCAGCTCGACGTTCGTCAGCAGGCCGGCGCTGGGCCGGTGGTCGTGCGCGGGATCCTCGGCGTAGACACGCGCCTCGACCGCGTGCGCGGCGAGCGCCCGGGCGGGCGCTTCAGTTGCGTCGAACATCCCGGCGTCGCCCTGCGCCAGCCGCAGCATCCAGTCGACCAGGTCGATCCCGCGCACCTCCTCGGTGACCGGGTGCTCGACCTGCAGACGCGGGTTGACCTCCAGGAACGAGAGCTGCTCGCGCTCGGCGTCGTAGAGGAACTCGACCGTGCCGGCGGAGCGGTAGGCGACCGAGGCGGTCAACGCCACGGCGGCAGCGTGCAGCCGCTCGCGCAGCGCGTCGGGGAGGGCGGGAGCGGGCGCCTCCTCGATCACCTTCTGGTTGCGCCGCTGCAGCGAGCAGTCGCGGTCGCCGAGCGCGAGCACGCGGCCGGCGCCGTCGCCGAAGACCTGCACCTCGACGTGGCGGGCACGCGCGACCCACCGCTCGAGGAAGATCCCGCCGCCGCCGAAGCTGGCGGCGGCGACCCGCTCGACGCGCGCGAAGGCGTCGGCCAGCTCGGCGGCGTCGTGGCAGGGCGCCATCCCGATCCCGCCGCCGCCCGCGGTCGCCTTCAGCATCACCGGATAGCCGATCTCCGCCGCCGCGGCGAGCGCGGCCGCGACGCCGGGCAGCGGCGTGCTGCCCTCCACCATCGGCACGCCGGCCGCGCGCGCCAGCTCGCGCGCACGGTGCTTGTCGCCGAACTGCTCCAGCTGCTCGGGCGTCGGTCCGACGAAGGCGATCCCGGCCGCCTCGACGGCGCGCGCGAAGGCCGCGTCCTCCGACAGCAGCCCATAGCCCGGATGGATCGCGCCGGCGCCGCTCGCCTGCGCCGCCGCGAGGATGCGGTCGGCGCGCAGGTACGACTCGCGCGCAGGTGCCGCTCCGACGTGGACGGCGGCGTCGGCGAGCGCGACGTGCGGCGCGCCGCGGTCGGGGTCGGAGAAGACCGCGACGGTGCGCAGACCGCGCGCCTGCGCGCTGCGGATGATGCGGCAGGCGATCTCGCCGCGGTTGGCGACGAGCAAAGCAAGCTTTGCACTGGAAGTTCCACGACGGCCCGCCACGGGACCACCGCGACCGGGAACTTCCGAATCCTCGATGCTCACGGCTGCGTGACCACCATCCGCACCGGCGTCGGGTCGAAGCCGTTGCAGGGGTTGTTGACCTGCGGGCAGTTGGAGACGAGCACGAGCGTGTCGCGCTCGGCCCGCAGCGTCACCGTCAGCCCAGGTGAGGAGAGCCCGTCGACGATCCCGAGCGTGCCGTCCGGCTCGACCGGCACGTTCATGTACCAGTTGATGTTCGAGACGAGGTCGCGCTTGCCGAGGCCCCACTTCGCGCCTTCGCGCAGGAAGTTCTCGACGCACGCGTGCTGATGCTTGGTGTGGTGGCCGTAGCGGAGCGTGTTCGACTCCTTGCTGCAGGCGCCGCCGAGCGTGTCGTGGCGGCCGCACTCGTCGGCGACGACCGTCATCAGCGGGGTGCCCTCGAACGTCCGCAGCACGCTGCCGGTCGTGAGGAAGATCGAGCCCTGCTGCGCGATCGTCTCGGCGGCGCTGTAGCGCTGCTCGCGGTCGTGCGCGTCGTAGAGGATGCAGTCGACCGCCTGGTTGCCGCCGAGGTCGACGATGCTCAGCAGCTGCCCCGCCTCGACGACGGCCGACCACGGCGCGCGCGCCGGCACGGTCTCGTCGAGCACGATCGCACCGTCCGGGAGGGTGCCGAGCTGTTGCTCCTGAGCGGGCTCCGCGGGGGTCATGCGAGCCCCCGCGCGTCGGCGTAGTCGGCGGTGTTGAGGAAGGCGCGCTCGGACTCCGGCGTCGCGCTCCAGAGCGGGTCGCCGGGCTGCGTCGGGCGGTCGCGCCAGGCGTGCAGCGCCAGCGTCGAGCAGGTGTAGCTGTCGCGGCCGTCGAGCGGGTGCGGGACGTTGGCGACGAGCACGACCAGCGGCAGCTCCGCGCGCAGCTCGACGTGGGCGCCGGCGCCGGCCGAGCCGTCGAAGCGCAGCGCGCCGTCGGGCTCGACCTTCACGCCCTGGAAGAAGGAGAGGCTCGGCGGGATGTCGCGCGGGGCGAGGCCGTGCTTGGAGGCAGCGAGCACGAACAGCTCGCGGCCGGCCGGCGCGGGGCCGTGGGCGAGGCCGCCGTCGGCGCTGTAGCGACGCGCGTTGGCGTCCCTGCTGGAGGTGCCGCAGAGTGCGTCGTGGTGGCCCGAGGTGTCGGCGACGATGCTCGCGAGCACGCGCCCCTGGTCGGACAGCAGCGGGTGGCCGGCGCCGAGATAGGCCTGCCACGGGACCTTGACGGTGTCGGCGACGTTGAGCCGCTCCCATGGCTGGTCGGCGTTGTAGAGCAGCACATGCGCGCACGCGTCGCCGTGCAGGTCGGTCAGCCGCAGCGTCGTGCCGCGTGCCAGCACGCGGCTGGCGTAGCCGCCGCCGGCGACCGTCTCGGCCCACGTCAGCCGCTCCTGCGGAACCCCGTCTGGCAGGCCGCTCGCCGAGCGCGCCGGCAGCACCGGCATCGCCTCGGCCGTCGCGCCGGCCTGGGCGCGCGCATGGTCACGGGCGCCGTGCGTCGTCGCCGTCGTCGAGCTCATCTGCTGGCCTCCGCCGGCCCGGCCGTCGCCCATGCCCGCCGCGCAGCGGACCGGGGGAGCCGCTCTGCTTGATTGGTCATACCTAGCGAGGATAGGTATGACCAAGGTCGGACTGGTTCTACATATGGACGAAGATCCGACCCGGGCGCTGCGCCATCTGGCGAAAGCGGGCGGCTACGCGTCGCGGCGCAGCAGCGAGAGGCGCACGTAGCGGTCGTTGACGCTCACGCGCGAGAAGGCGATCGTCTCGTGATCGCGCGAGAAGTGCGTCTCGATCAGCTCGATGTACGGCTCCCCGGCCGCCAGCTCGAGCCCGATCGGGTCGCCCTCGACGGCGACGCGGGGAACGATCTCGGCGGTCGCGTAGTCGATCGGGGCGACGCAGTTGCGCTCGACGAAGGTGAAGGTGGAATCGGCCTCGCGGATCTCCGACGGCGCCACTCTGAGGCGGCCGAGCGGGATCGTGTCACTGACCCTGATGACCGGCTCCCCGCCGGCGCGCAGCAGCCGCTCGACGATCAGACATGCTGCATCTTCAGCGATTCCGAGCGGTCCGGCGGCCTCTGCGGGGACAGTCGCGAAGCGATGCTCCTGCGGATCGACCGACGGCTCGTGGCCGCACTGCGCGATCAGGGCGGTGAACGGGATCAGGCGGTTGAGCCGCATCGTCGAGCGCAGCAGGTGCGTGTTGACGAAGGTGCCGCGGCCGCGACGGCGCGAGACGACGCCGTCGGCCTCCAGGCTCGTCAGCGCCGCGCGCAGCGTCGTGCGACTGACGCCCAGCAGCACCGACAGCTCGGCCTCGGGCGGCAGGCGGCCGTCGGGGAAGCGGTCAGCCTGGATCGCCTCCAGCAGCGCGTCGCGCGCTCGCTCCGACAGCGAGCGCGTCTCCAACCGTTCGACACCGCTCTGCGAAGACGACTGGACAGGATCGCGCATTGGTCATACTTTAGACGAATGGCCGACGGAACGATCGATCTCACAGCGGTGGCGCTCGCGGCGCGCGAACGTGCCGCGGCCCCCGACCAGGCGGGCGCGTGGATCGCGCTCGCGGACGAGGCGCAACTGCGTGCCCGCGCCGTGGAGCTGGCCGCGGCCGACCCCGCCGAGCTGCCACTGCTCGGCATGACCTTCGGCGTCAAGGACAACATCGACGTCGAGGGCTGGCCGACGACCGCCGCCTGTCCCGCGTTCGCGCGCGTCGCGTCCCGCACCGCGCCCGCGGTCCAGCTGCTGCTCGACGCCGGCGCGATCCTGATCGGCAAGACCAACCTCGACCAGTTCGCGACCGGCCTCGTCGGCACGCGCTCGCCGTACGGGACGCCGCGCAACGTGCTCGACCCGACGCTCGTGCCGGGCGGCTCCAGCTCCGGTTCGGCGATCGCGGTCGCCGGGGGAGCCGTCGACATCGCGCTCGGCACGGACACGGCCGGCTCCGGTCGTGTGCCGGCTGCCCTGAACGGGATCGTCGGCCTGAAGCCCTCGCGCGGCCTGGTCTCGACCGGTGGCGTCGTACCCGCCTGCCGCTCGCTCGACTGCGTCTCGATCTTCGCCCGCGACGTGCGCGATGCCGCGCGCGTGCTCGACGTGATCGCGGCGTTCGATCCCGAGGATCCGTTCAGCCGGGAGGCGCCGTCCGTCGTCGCCTCCCCGGCGCCCAACCTCGGCGTCGCCGCGCCGGCCGCCTCGCCCGCCATGCCCCGCGTCGGCGTCCCCGCCCTCTCGCCCGCCGACTTCGCCGGCGACGCGCTCGCGCGCGATGCCTTCGCCGCCGCCTGCGAGCAGCTGGCGGCGCGCGGCGCCGAGGTCGTCGCGGTCGACGCGGCGCCGCTGATGCGCGCCGGCGAGCTGCTGTACGGCGGCCCGTGGGTGGCAGAGCGGGCGGCGGCGGTCGGCACGTTCATACGCGAGCACCTCGACGAGGTGCTGCCGGTGACGCGCGAGCTGATCGTCAGAGGGTTCGAGCCGTCGGCGGTCGCGGCGTTCGAGGCGCAGTACGAGTTGGAGGCGCTGCGCGCCGCCACGCGCGCCCTGTTCGCGCGCGAGCGCCTCGACGCGATCGCGCTGCCGACGATCCCGACGCTCGTGACGGTCGCCGAGGACGCCGCCGAACCGCTTGCGCGCAACGCACTGCTCGGCCGCTTCACCCACAACGCCAACCTGCTCGACCTGGCGGCGCTCGCGCTGCCGGGCCCGCTGCGCGCCGACGGCGGCCCGGCGAGCGCGATGCTGCTCGGCCCCGCCTTCTCCGACCGTGCGCTGCTGGCGATCGGCGCGCGCTTCACCGGCGAGGAGGTTGCCGCCGCAGCCTCCGACGCCCTCGCGGCAACCGCCCCCGGTTCCGGCGCGGCCCCCACCGACGAGATCGAGCTGCTCGTCGTCGGCGCGCACATGTCGGGCATGCCGCTGGAGCCGCAGCTGCGCGGCCTCGGCGGCCGTCCGCTCGACCCGGTCACGACCGACACCGGCTACCGCATGCTGGCGCTCTCCCACCTCGCCCCGCCGCGCCCCGGCCTCGTCGCCGACCCGGCCGGCGCCGGCGGCCTCGCGGGCGAGCTGTGGGCGCTCCCGCCCGCCGGTCTCGGCAGACTGCTGACGCTGCTCGCCTTCCCGCTCTCGCTCGGCCCCGTCCGCCTCGCCGACGGCCGCCTCGTGACCGGCTTCCTCTGCTCCCCCGACGTCCTCCCCGACGCCCCCGACATCACCGCCCACGGCGGCTGGCGGGCTTACACGGCAGCTACCGCTGGCGAGACTGTGGCGAGCGGGTAGTACCGCTGGTAGCATCGGCGGTATGAAGCTCAGCGTGAGCCTGCCCGACGATGACGTCCGCTTCCTCGACGAATACGCGGCGACGCATGCCTTCCCGTCTCGCTCAGCTGCGCTCCAGCAGGCGATACGTGCCCTGCGCCTGTCCGAGCTGAACGACGCCTACGGCGCCGCCTGGCAGGAGTGGGAGGAAGGCGGCGACGCCGAGGCATGGGAGTCGACCACCGGCGACGGGCTCTGATGCGCCGCGGGGACGTGCGGATGGTCGAGTTCGAGCCGGTTCGCGGCGCCGAGGCGAACAAGCGGCGCCCGGCGATCATCGTCAGCAACGATGCCGCCAACGCGACTGCGGCGAGACTCGGTCGCGGCGTCCTCACCGTCGTCCCGGTCACCTCGAACGTGACCCGCGTCTACCCCTTCCAGGTGCTGATCCCGGCCGGCAGCAGCGGCCTCTCACTGGACTCGAAGGCCCAAGCCGAACAGGTCCGCTCAGTTGCGACCGAGCGCATCGGTCCCCTGCTCGGGCGGCTCCCTGCCGGCACGATGACCTCGCTCGACGAGGCGCTGCGACTGCATTTGGCGCTGTAGCGACGCGCCCGAGAAAAGCGGAGAGAGAGGGATTCGAACCCTCGGACCGAGTTACCCCGGTCACACGATTTCCAGTCGTGCCCGTTCAGCCGCTCCGGCACCTCTCCGTGCTGTGTTACGGCGACGGTGAAGGGTACAGGCCGGGCGCCCGCGACGCTCGCTAGACCTGCCAGGCGCCGCCGCGAAGCACGGGGACGCGCTCGCCGGCGGCGGTGATGCCGGTCACGTCGACGTCGTCGCCGCCGATCATGAAGTCGATGTGGATCAGGCTGTCGTTGACGCGCGCGACGTCGTCCTCGCCGACGGCGAAGTCGAAGCCGCGCCCGAGCGCGATGTGACTGGCGGCGTTCTCGTCGAGCAGCGTGTCGTAGAAGACGGTCCCAAGCGGGCCGATGCGCCCCTCGCGGTCGACCAGCGCGACCTCGCCGAGGCGGACGCCGCCGTCGTCGTGCGAGGTCAGCTCGCGCAGCGTCTCCGCCCCCTGCTCGGCGTCGATCTCGACGGCGCGGCCGCCCTCGAAGCGGACCGTCAGCCCTCTGATCGTCGCGCCGCCGACCAGCAGCGGCTTGGTCGAGCGCACGATGCCGTCGGCGCGCAGCGGGTCGGGGGTCGTGAAGACCTCCTCCGACGGCAGGTTCGGCGCGTGCGGGATCCCGGCGGCGGTCTCGAAGGCCGCGCTGATCCAGTTGCTGCTCGGCAGCAGGCCGATCGTCAGGTCGGTGCCCGGTCCCTCGAAGTGGATCGCGTCGAAGCGGGCGTCGGTCAGGCGGCCGGAGACGGCGACGAGCGTCGCCATCCGCTCTCTCCACGCGGCGACGGGGTCGTCGGTGTCGAGGCGGCAGACGTGGACGATCTCCTCCCACAGCTTCGCGAGCGCCGCGTCGGGCTCGAGCGACGGGTGCACGAGCGCGGCCCAGCCGGGCGTCGGGCAGGGGCCGATCGTCCAGTTGGTCGTGCGCTCGTTGACGACCTTGCCGGCCTCGCGCAGCGCCTGCGACTTGTCGCGCCCGACGCGCGCCGGGTCGAGGTCCTCCAGCAGGCCCGGCTCGACCGGGCCGGTCAGCGCGATGCGAGCTGCGCGCGCGTCGCCCAGTCTGAGGATCCGCTCGCCGAGCCATGGCGGGACGGTCTCGAGCGCTTCGTCGCTGCCGAACTCGATCCGCGCGCGGCGCACGTGGATGTCGGAGTAGGTGACCTCGACAAAGCTGGCGCCGGCTCTGTACGCGCTCGCCGCGACGGCGCGCGTCAGCGGCTCCTTGCCGATCTCCGAGCTGACCGCGACGACCTGGCCCGGCTGCACATTGGCGCCGAAGCCGACGAGCAGTTCCGCGAGGCGCTGAAGCGTCGTGGCGTCGGACATCGCGTGCTCAGCGGCTACTTCGGCGAGGGGACGTCGCAGCCCGCTCTGGCGACGAGTGCTCTGATCTCGTCGGTCTCCGCGGGCGTTCTGTGGTCCTCGTCCTCTCTCGGGTAGTCATCCTCGTTGGTGAGGAAGTCACTCGGGTAGAGGCCTCTGCACAGACGCGAGAGCTCGTGATCGTCGAACCCCTTGGCAGCTTGGACGAGCTCCGCGCGCGCCTCTCTCTGCTCGGGCGTGATGTCGGCCTTCGTGCCGTAGGAGCAGCCGCCGATCGCGAGCGCGGCCAGCAGGGCGAGAGGGAGGAGACGTCGAGCCATCACCACGGAACGCTACCGGTCCGGCGTCCGCGGCGCCTCGTGCGCCCGCGCGCGCTGCCGTAGTCTCCCGCGCATGGATCCGGATGCCGTCGAGATCCGCGTGCTCGGCTGCCTCATCGAGAAGCAGCGGACCACGCCGGACGCCTATCCCCTCTCGCTCAACGCGCTGCGCCTCGCCTGCAACCAGTCGACCAATCGCGACCCGGTCGTGCAGTACGACGAGAGCGTCATCCGCGACGCGCTGCAGCACCTCTACCGCCGCGGCTGGACGCGCCTGACCAGCGGCCACGGAAGTCGCGCCGCCAAGTACCGCCACCTGCTCGACGAGGCGCTCGGGCTCAGACGCGACGAGATCGCGCTGCTGGCGGTGCTGATGCTGCGCGGCCCGCAGACGCCCGGCGAGCTGAAGCAGCGCGTCGAGCGGATGCAGCACTTCGACGACCTCACCGCGGTCCACGCGACGCTCGACGCGCTGATCGCCGCCGGCCGCGTCGCGCGCCTGGAGCGGCGGCCGGGGCAAAAGGAGGAGCGCTACCAGCAGCTGCTCGGCGGCGAGGAGGCCGAGCAGGTCGCGACCGCGCCGCCGATGCGCCCGGCTCCCGTCGCCGCGTCATCGGCGCCGGCCGCGTCCGGCCCCGCCGCGTACACGGCATCCGCCTCCGTTCCCGCGGCCGCCGCGCCCGCCGCCGGCCCCGCGGCG
>NZ_JAWSTH010000052.1:0-41733 GCF_033542075.1 Conexibacter stalactiti | reverse complement strand
GGCGCGCGCGAGCGTGCCGGCGCGCGTCGGCAGCCCGGCGACGTCGAGCGCATCCTTGATCGTCAGCGGCAGCCCCAGCAGCGGCGGCAGCGGCTCGCGCTCGCGCAGCAGCCGCGCGCGCTCGGCGTCGGCCGCGTCCGCGGCGGCGAGCGCGGCCTCGTCGTCGCGTGAGACGACGGCGTGGACGCGCGCGTCGGCGGCGTCGATCCGCGCCAGCGTCGCCTCGGTCAGCTCACGCGCCGAGACCTCGCGCGCGGAGAGGGCGGCGAGCCAGGCGGTGGCGGAGGGCTGTGCGCTGCGAGCAGTGCAGGTCTGCTGCGGCAGAGCAGCAGTAGACCTGCGTTCCTCGGGGGCGGCGCCGTTCATTCCGCCCCGAACGCCGCGAGCGCGTCCGCGAAGGCCGGCGCCTCCTCGAACGGGGTGCCGTGGGCGCTGTGCTCGAACACGACCGCGCGGCCGCGCGGGGCGGCCTCCGCGATCCAGTCGCCGAGTGAGGTCGGGTAGTACGGGTCGCCGGTCGCGTACGCCGCCAGCACCGGGACGCGCAGGCCGCGAACGGCCTCGCGCATGTCGAGCTTCGCCTGCTCGCGCACGGCCGACAACGCCACCGGCAGCGGTGTCTGCAACGCGATCCCGTAGAGCCAGTCGACGACGGCCGGGTCACTGCCGGGCAGCACCGACTCGGCCTGGAAGGCGCGCTCGGAGGCCGGCCAGCCGGCGGTCATCTCGGCCAGGTAGCCGTCGAGCTGCTCGTCGCTCATCGCGTGCGGAAAGTCGGGCGCGCGCGTCAGCCGCAGCGGCCCGTTCAGCAGCACGACGCGGCCGACCCGCGACCCGTCGCGCTGCATGTGGCGCAGCACGACCGTGCAGCCCATCGACCAGCCGACGACGGTCGCGCCGTCGAGGTCGCGCGTCGCGAGCAGCTCGCCGAGGTCGTCGGCGAAGGTGTCGAAGTCGTAGACCCCGTCGGGCTTGTCGGACTCGCCCATCCCGCGCAGGTCGAACGCCACCGTCCGCACGCCGCGCGCTTCCAGCTCGACGACCGTGCGATCCCACAGCCGGTGCGAGCCCTTCCAGCCGTGCACGAGCACGACCGGCGGCCCGCCGGCCGCGTCGCCGCCGCGCTCGCTGACGCGCAGGCGGACGCCGTCGCGCATGCGCTGCGAGCCGACGGGCGCGGGCGCGATGGGGTCGGGCGCGCTCACGCCTTCCCCAGCCGCCGCAGTCTCACGCCGGCCGCCTCGCGGTCCCAGTCGCCCTCCACGACGCCGCTCTCGCGCAGCACGGCCTTGCGGACCTTGCCGTTGGTCGTCAGCGGCAGCTCGGCGACGAAGCGCAGGTAGCGCGGGATCGCGAAGTACGCGAGGCGCGGCTCGCAGTGGCGGATCAGCTCGACCGGATCGCCGACAACGCCCTCCTCCAGCACGATCGCGCAGGCGACCTCGTCCTCGGCCAGCTCGGAGGCGACCGGGAAGACCGCGACGGCGCTCACCGACGCATGCTGCAAGAGCACCTGCTCGACCTCGAACGCGGAGATGTTCTCGCCGCGGCGGCGGATCGCGTCCTTGAGGCGATCCATGAAGCGGAACCAGCCGTCCTCGTCGCGCAGCACGCGGTCGCCGGTGTGGAACCAGAGGTTGCGCCACGCCTCGACCGTCTTCTCGTCCATCCCGAAGTAGCCGGTCGCGAAGGCGAACGGCGGGTCGTGGCGCAGCACCAGCTCGCCGGCGACGCCGTCGGGGACCTCCTCGTCGTGCTCGTCGACGACGCGCGCGTGGAAGCCCGTGCGCACACGGCCCATCCAGCCGGCGCGCTGCTCGCCGGGCGCGACGCCGATCGGCGCGTTCGTCTCGGTCGAGCCATACGCCTCGATCAGCTGCACGCCGAAGCGCTCGCGGAAGGGGTCGAAGAGCCCGGCCGGCGTGCCGGGCGCCAAGGCGACGCGCACGCCGTGCGCGCGGTCCTCGGGACCCGGTGCACGCGAGGCGAGGATGTTGACCATCGCGCCGAGCAGGTAGGTGACGGTCGCGCCGGCGTCGGCGACCCGCTGCCAGAAGCGCGAGGCGGAGAAGCGCGGGCCGAGGTGGTAGGTCGCGCCGGCGACGAGCGCCTGCACGAACGCGTTCAACGCGTTGGTGTGGAACAGCGGCAGGTTGGTGTAGAGGACGTCGTCCTCGCTCAGCTCCAGCTGCTCGCCCATCAGCACGCCCCACCAGTAGAACTGGGCCTGCGGGCACTGCACGCCCTTCGCGGGGCCGGTCGTGCCTGACGTGTAGAGGATCGCGGCCGTCTCGCCGGGACCGGCGTCGAAGGCCGGCACCGGCGCCGCCGGCGACGGCGGGCCGAGCACGCGGTAGCCGTCGGGCAGCGCGGACGCGGAAGCCGGCACGCCGTCGAGCGCCCACACCGCGTCGAGCGTCGCGGGCGCGGGAACGACCTCCAGCACCTCGACCAGAACAGAATCGACCGCCAGCACGCGCGCGCCGGAGTTGACCAGCTGGTGCTCCAGCTGCACGCCGCGCAGGGCGGTGTTGAGCGGCACCGCGACGGCGCCGAGCCAGGCGCAGCCGAGCACGTAGTCGAGCAGCTCGATGCGGTTCTCGCACATCAGCGCGACGCGCTCGCCGCGCCCGACGCCGGCCGCCGCGAGCGTGCCCGCCGCGACCGCCGCCGCGTCGCGCACCTGCGCGAACGACCGCTCCAGCTCGCCGAAGCGCAGCAGCGGCTTGTCGCCGTACGTCGCCGCCTGACGGTCGAGCAGACGCGGAAGCGTCTGCTCGACGGCCGGCAGCCCACGGAGCGGCGAGGGACGGAGACCGTCCACCGTCCGCTCCGATGACTGGGGCTGCGTCACGATCAGCTGCCGCCCTCGACGAGCGGGATGTTGTCGAACGAGTAGTCGCGCTGCTCGGGATCGACGTAGTCGCCGACCGTCTCAGGCGTCCACAGTATCGATCTGACGATCAGGTTCTCCTGTCTCGCCTCGGGGTCGGCCATCGCGCTTCTCATCGCCTGCGCCACGGCCCAGCCCGACGCGACCGAGTCGGTGTCCCAGGTGCCGGTCAGACGACCCTCTCTGACGGCCTGGATCGCGTCCGGGTCGCCGTTGGAGCCGAACACCATGATGCCGTCGGATCTGCCGTCGGAGACTCTCTTGCCGGCGTTGAGGATCGCCGAGGAGACGCCGAGCGCGGTCTGGTCGTTGTAGTCCCAGAAGACGTCGACGTCGCCGTGCTTGGTCAGCAGGTCCTCGGCCAGCTGCGCGGCCGGGGCGGCGGCGTCTCTGACGTTGTCGGCCTGGTCGATGATCTCCAGCCCGGCCGCCTCGGCGGCGTCGCGGAAGCATCTGACGTTGGCCGTGATCGACGGCGCGGGCGGACCGCCCATCACGATCACCTTCGCTCTGGGACGAGCGTCGGCGATGAACTGGGCCGTTCTCGCCCACGGGCCGTCGGGCTCGCAGGTGTTGACCTCCCACCAGACGGTCGAGGTGACGCCCTCGCCCTCGGAGTTGACGCCGATGACCGGGATGCCGGCCTCCTGCGCGCGCGTGTAGGCGCCGGCCGTCGCGCCCGGGTCGAGCGTCCAGCTCGCGAAGGCGCCGACTCTCTCGTTGATCAGCGTGTCGACGTGCGAGACCTGGCGGTCGGGCGAGAGGTTGGCGTCGAGCACTCTGACGTTCCAGCCTTCGATTCTGGCGGCGCCTTCGAGGCCGAAGTTGACCTGCTGCTGACCGATCTGGGCGCCGACCGGCGAGATGTACGCGACGGTCGTGTCACCACCGCCGCCGCCCGAGCCGCTGCTGGTCGAGCCGCTCGTCGAGCTGCCGCTGTCGTCGCTGCCGCATGCCGCGAGCGCGACCGCCGCGACGAGCGCGGCGCCTGCTGCCGTGAGGCGAATCATCTGGATGCTTCCTCTTTCCTATAGACGGAACCGCGCGCCGGGCGCGCAGCTTCTCCTCCGCGACCTGCACCCTGCACCTGCGTTGCTACTGCGACCCCCACAGGTCCGGCCGCGCGCCGCCGAGCCGCATGCTCACGGCCTTCGGCGCGCTGTACTCCAACAGCGTCTCGGCGCACAGCTCACGACCGTGCCCGCTGTGCTTGACGCCCCCCAACGGCTGCCCCGGACCGACCTGGAACCAGGTGTTGACCCAGACCGTTCCCGCTTCCAGCTCGTCGGCCATGCGGTGGGCGCGACCGAGGTCGCTCGTCCACACGCCGGCCGCGAGCCCGAACTCGCTGTCGTTGGCACGCGCGATCACGTCGCGCTCATCGCGCCACGTCTGCGCGACCACGACCGGTCCGAAGATCTCCTCGCGCGCCGCCGTCGTCGCCCCGTCGGGGTCGTCGACGAGCGCCGGCTCGACGTAGTAGCCGCCGGCCAGCGCGCCGTCCAGCTCGCGCCGCTGCCCGCCGGCGAGCACGCGGCCACCCTCGGCCCGCGCCCGCTCGACATAGCCGAGCACGCGCTCGCGGTGGGGCGCGGAGACGAGCGGGCCGACCTGCGTGTCGGGGTCGAGCGCGTCGCCGATCCGCACGCCGGCGATCGCCGCGCGCATCCGCTCGAGGAACTCGTCGCGGATCGTCTCGTGCACGAACAGGCGCGATGCGGCGAAGCAGACCTCGCCGTTCTGGCTCAGGATCCCCGACAGCGCATCGTGGACGGCAGCGTCGAGGTCGGCGTCGGGGCAGATCACGAAGGCGCTCTTGCCGCCCAGCTCGAGGATCGTCGGCGTCAGCGTCTCGGCCGTCGCGCGCACGATGTGACGCGCCGTCGGCACGCCGCCGGTGAACGAGATCTTCGCGATCCCCGGGTGCGCGACGAGCGCCGCGCCCGCGCCGGGACCGCTGCCGGTCAGCACGTTGAGGACGCCCGGCGGCAGCAGCTCGGCGGTGCGGCGCGCCAGCTCGACGACGCTCGGCGCGGCGAACTCCGACGGCTTCAGCACGACCGTGTTGCCGGTCGCCAGCGCCGGCCCCAGCTTCAGCGCCGCGGAGATCAGCGGCGAGTTCCACGGGATCAGCGCGGCGATCACGCCGAGCGGCTCGCGCACCGTGAAGACGCGGCTGAGCGGGTCGCCGGTCGGGATCGTCTCGCCGTGCAGGCCGCGCACGAGGCCGGCGTAGTAGCGCAGCACCGCGGCGGAGAACGGCACGTCGGCGGCGAGCGCCTCGCGGATCGGGCGGCCGTTCTCGGTCGCCAGCAGCGGCGCCCAGTCGGGCGTCGCCTCGATCGCGTCGGCGAGCGCCAGCAGCACGCGCTGGCGCTCCTCCAGCGTCGAGCGGCGCCAGGCCGGGAAGGCGGCGCGAGCGGCACGGACGGCGGCGTCGGCCTGCGCGGCCGACGCCTCCGCGACCGTCGCCCACTGCTCGCCTGTGGACGGGTTGAGCGCGGCGAAGTCGCCGTCGCCGGGCAGCTCCTCGCCGCCGATGAAGAGGCCGTACGGCCGGCTCGGCGCATAAGGCGCGTGGACGGCGCTCATGACGCGACCGCCAGCATTCTCGCCGCGGTCCGCTCGGCCAGCGCCATGATCGTGATCATCGGGTTGACGCCGGGCGCGGTCGGCAGCGCGGCGGCGTCGCCGATCCAGACGCCGCGCACGTCGTGCAGCTGGCCGTCGCCGTCGGCGACCGCCTCGGCCGGGTCGGCGCCGAGCCGGCACGAGCCCATCTGGTGGGCCGAGTAGGCGGTGAACTGATCGGGCGGGGTCGCGCGCACGCGCTCCTCGTACGCCGCGAAGTCCTCGCCCTCGCGCCAGCGCAGCGGCTTCCAGGCGAAGGTGAAGACCTCCCTGGCGCCGGCGGCGCGATGGATCCGCGCCAGCTCGATCTGCGCGCGCACGGCGACGGCGTGGTCGACCTCGTCCTCCAGCGACCACTGCACGAGCGCCTCGCCGTCGTCGTCGAGCACGACGCGCCCGCTGCCGTGGTCGTGCGAGACGCCGTGCCAGGCGGCGACGTGGCCGAGCTTGAGCGCCTGCTCGCGCGCGGCGGCGCCGTGCTCGAACGGCGACTGGCCGGCCCAGAAGCCGGGGCTGAGGCCGAGCGTCTCGCAGAGGAAGCCGACGCCCTCCTCGACGTGCGTGAAGTCGAACGAGACGGCCGACTGGATCTGGCCCTCCCACCCTCTGACCGGCTCGTCGTAGACGCCGCCGACCATCCACGCCGGGTGGACGCGCAGGTGCTTGCCGGCCGCGGGGCCGCCGATGCCGGAGCGCAGCAGCACGGCCGGCGACTCGATCCCGCCGGCCGCGATCACGACCGTGGGGGCGTTGACCGTGAGGCGCGTCGGCGCGCCATTGGAGTCCTCGCCGCGCACGATCGCCTCGACGCCGACGGCGGCGCCGTCCTCGACCAGCACGCGCTCGACGTGGCAGCCGACGACGAAGCGGGCGCCGGCGTCGGCCGCGTCCTGCAGGTAGTTCTTCTGCGTCGAGCGCTTGCAGCCCTGCTGGCAGCCGCTGTTGCAGTAGCCGCAGAATCTGGGGTCGTCGTCGAGCGTGACGTTGCGCGGCAGCGGCTCGTGGCCGTGGCCCAGCTCGGAGAGGCCCGCGATCATCCGCTGCGAGCTGGCGTTGTGCCGCGTCGCCTCGGTGTTGACGTTGAGCGCGTCCCAGACGCTCTGCTGCCAGCGGTCGTAGTCGTCGCCGTCGAGCCCGTCGAGGCCGAAGGCGGTCCAGTCGGCGCGGATCTCGTCCGGCGTTCTGAGGCAGACCATCGAGTTGATGACCGTCCCGCCGCCGAGCGTCGAGCCGGCCAGCAGGCCCAGCTCGCCGTGCTCGGACCAGACCATCCCCCCGCCGAGGTACATCTCCCCCGCGGCCGATTCGAGCTGCACGAAGTCGGCCTCGTTGCGGTAGGCGCCGCGCTCCAGCACGAGCACCGATCTGCCGGCCTGCGCCAGGCGCGCGGCGATCACGGAGCCGCCGGCGCCGGAGCCGACGATCACGACGTCGGCGGTCAGCGTCGCCTCGCCGCCGCTCACCTGCGTGATCGGCAGCGTCTTCGGCGCCTGCTCCGGCGCCGGCGGCGCGCTGATCGGGCCGGCGAAGCCGATCGCGTCCCAGACCTCGTTGCGGCCGTCCTCGCCGAGCAGGCCGAACAGCAGCCCGAACGTCATCGTCTTCAGCTGCTTGACGGCGAAGCGGCCGTCGGGGAGGCGGTCGCCCAGCTCCAGCAGGCGCGCGGTGCGCTCGTCCAGCGAACGCTCCGCGAAGCCCTCCGCCGCCAGCTCGTCGAGCAGCGCCAGCAGCGCCGCGCGCGGCGCGGCCGGCAGCGCCGGGATCGCGGCGGCGACGTGGGCGGGGATCCCGCGCTCGCGCGCGCCGCGCCGCAGCAGGTCGCCGGCCGGGCCGGGCTCGCGCGTCTCGATCGCCGGCAGCAGCGTGTCGCAGGCCGCGTCGAGAGCGGCGGTGCGCGCCTCGCTCAGCGGGCCGGTGCTCGTCATCGTGCTCATCCTTCTCCCCACAACCGCGGTCGCGCGACGCTCAGGTCGACGTTGACGACCTTCGGCGCGCTGTATTCATGCAGCGTCTCGGCGCTCAGCTCGCGCCCGAAGCCGCTGTCCTTCACCCCGCCCATCGGCACGCCGACGGGCAGGTCGAACCACTTGTTGACCCAGACGATCCCGGCCTCCAGCTCGCGCGCCATACGGTGGGCGCGGGCGAGGTCGCGCGTCCAGACGCCGGCCGCCAGCCCGTAGCGGGTGGCGTTCGCGCGCTGCAGCGCGTCGGCGTCGTCCGTGAACTTCTCCAGCACCGTCACCGGGCCGAAGAACTCCTCCTGCGAGGCGCTCGTGCCGCCGGCCGGGTCGGCCAGCAGCGTCGGCGAGAGGAAGAAGCCGTTGTCGAGCGGCGCGGGCAGCTCGGGCGCGCTGCCGCCGACGACGACCTCGGCGCCCTCGCCGCGGGCGCGCGCGATCGCGGCCGCGACGCGGTCGCGCTGCTGCGCGGTCACGAGCGGGCCGAACTGCGTCGCGGGGTCGAGCGCGTCGCCGATCTTGATCGTGCGCGCGAGCGCCGTGAAGCGCTGCGCGAACTCGTCGTGCACGTCGGCGTGGACGAGCAGCCGCGAGGCGGCGACGCAGACCTCGCCGTTGGCCATGTAGATGCCGGTCAAGGCGTCTGCGACGGCGGCATCGAGGTCGGCGTCGGCGCAGACGATCATCGCGCCCTTGCCGCCCAGCTCCATGATCGCGGGCGTCAGCGCCTCGCCGGCGGCGGCCATGATCTTGCGCGCCGTCGGCGTGCCGCCGGTGAACGTCACCTTCTGCACGTCGGGGTGCGCGACGAGCGCGGCACCGACCTCGGGGCCGAAGCCGGTCACGACGTTGACGACGCCGGGCGGCAGGATCCCCTGCGCCAGGCGGGCGAACTCCAGCACGCTCGCGGAGGCGAACTCCGACGGCTTCAGCACGACCGTGTTGCCGGCCGCCAGCGCCGGGCCGAGCTTGTTCGCGAGCGTGATCAGCGGCGAGTTCCACGGGATCAGCGCGGCGATCACACCGAGCGGCTCGCGCACGGTGTAGATCAGCGTGTCGGGCGCCTCGACGGGGATCTGGTCGCCGCGCAGGTCGCGCAGCACGCCGGAGAAGAAGCGCAGGATCGCGGCGCAGGTCGGCACGTCGGCGACGGTCGCCTCGCGGATCGGGCGGCCGTTCTCGGTCGCCAGCAGTCGCGCCCACCGCTCCGGCTCGGCCTCGACCGCGTCGGCGAGGCGCCACAGCAGCTCCTGCCGCGTCGCCGGGCTGGAGCGGCGCCAGCTCGCGAAGGCGCCGCGCGCGGCCGCGACGGCGCGGTCGACGTCGGCCGCGCTCGCCTGCGGGATCTCCGCCCACGGCGTGCCGACGGAGGGGTCGACCGCCTCGAAGGCGTCGGCGGCGCTGATTTCCTCGCCGCCGATGTGGAGGCCGTAGGCGCTGCGCGGGACGTACGCCGCGCGGGTGTCGGTCACGGGGTTCACGCCATCGGCCCGGCAGCGGGCGCCGGCGCGGCCGGCGGGTTCTCGGGCGGCGGCCCGCCGCGCCGCAGTCTCGGCAGGCGGCCGCGTCTGCGCAGCACCTCCAGGCCGACGGCGCCGATCAGGATCAGGCCGGAGACCATCCCCTGCCAGAAGGTGTTGACGCCCGACAGCGTCAGGCCGTTCTGCACGACGCCGAGGAAGAGGACACCGATCAGCGTGCCGAAGACGCCGCCCTCGCCGCCGGTGTAGGCGGTGCCGCCGATCAGCACGGCGGTGATGACGGTCAGCAGCAGCGTCGGGTCGGACTCCGGCGAGGCGCCGGTGAGGCGGCCGACGGAGACGATCGCGGCGACGCCGGCGGTCAGGCCCGCGATGCCGTAGACGGCCATCAGCACGGCGCCGACGTTGATGCCGTTGAGGCGCGCCGCCTCCGGGTTGGAGCCGACCGCGAACAGCGCGCGGCCGAAGCGCGTGTAGCGCAGCACGCCGCCGGCCAGCAGCAGCAGCGCGAGGTCGAACAGCAGCAGCAGCGGGATGCCGGCGATCTCGTCGTTGACGAACGATCTGATCGGGCTGAAGCCGGAGAGGCCGAAGACCGAGATCGTCGCGCCGTCGTTGACGACCAGCGCGAAGCTCTGGAAGATCGACAGGCCGCCGAGCGTGACGACGAGGAACGAGATCTTCAGCCACGAGATCGTCGCGCCCATGATCAGGCCGAGCCCGAGGCCGAACAGCAGCGTGACGGCGATCGCGGGGACGGTCGCCCAGCCCGCTCTCAGCGTCAGGCCGAGGATCATGCCGCTCGCCGCCATCGCGGAGGCGACCGACAGGTCGATCCCGGCCGAGATGATCACGAACGTCGCGCCGAGCGCCAGCACGAACATGACGCTGTTCGACTTGACGACGTTCATCAGGTTGTCCCACGTGCCGAACGCCGGCTCGGTGATCGCGAGGTAGACGCAGACGACCAGCAGCGCCGCGAGCACGCCGCTGTAGCGCCCTGGTGAGATCCGTCGCAGCCACTCCGGGCCGGCGGCGCGCGGCCGCTCGGCGGCGGCGGCCGGAGCCGGTCGCGCGTCGGTGGTGGGCTGGTCGATGCTCATGGACGACTCTCCGTTCCTGACGGTCATGCTGCTTGCTGCTCCAGGGGCTGGCCGGAGACCGCGACGTGCGCGATCGCCTCCTCCTCCAACCCGTTCGCGTCGAACTCGGCGCGCACCTCGCCGCCGAAGAAGACGAGGATGCGATCGGCGATGCCGAGCAGCTCGGGCAGCTCGGAGGAGACGACGAGCACGCCGGCTCCCGCCTCCGTCGCCTCCTGCATCAGCCGGTAGACCTCGGCCTTGGCGCCGACGTCGATGCCGCGCGTCGGCTCGCCGAGCACGAGCACGTCGGGGCCGAGCGCGAAGACGCGCCCGAGCACGACCTTCTGCTGGTTGCCGCCCGAGAGCGTCGTGATCAGGTGCTGCGAGGAGGCGGTCACGACGCCGTAGCGGTCGATCGCCTCGCGCACGCGTCTGCGCTCGGCGCGCACGTCGAGCAGGCCGCCGCGCGAGAGGTCGCCCCACGCGATCGAGAAGTTCTCCGCGACGCTGCGCGTCGGCAGCAGCGCGGCGCGCTTGCGATCGTCGGGGACGAAGCCGATCCCGCCGGCGAGCGCGGCGCGCGGGTCGCGCAGCGAGACCTCGCGGCCGGCGACGCGGACGCTGCCGCTGGACGGGATCGCGCCGCCGAGCGCGTGCGCCAGCTCGGCCTTGCCGGAGCCGACGAGGCCGGCGATCCCGAGGATCTCGCCGCGCCGCAGGCGCAGGCTGGTCGGCTTCAGCTTGCCGTCGTTGGATGCGAGGTTCTCCAGCTCCAGCACGACCTCGCCGCGCGCGATCTCGCGCTTGCCGTAGTAGTCGCCCAGCTCGCGGCCGACCATCAGCCGCACGAGCTGCTGCTCCGGCGTCTGCGGCAGCGGGACGCTGTCGACGCGCTTGCCGTCGCGCAGCACGGTCGCGATCGAGGCGACCTCGTACAGCTCCGGCATGCGGTGGGAGATCGTCACGACCGCGACGCCCTCGTCGCGGCGCTGCTTGACGAGCTGGAGCAGGCGGGTGGTCGCCGCCTCGCTCAGCGAGCTGGTCGCCTCGTCGAGGATCAGCAGCCGCGCCGGCGAGGACATCGCGCGGGCGATCTCGACCTCCTGCTGCAGCTCGACGCTCAGCTCGCCGACGGGGCGGCGGGTGTCGACGTGGACGTCGAGGCGGTCGAGCACGTCGCGCGCGTGGCGGTGGACGGCGCGCCAGTCGACGAAGCCCAGTCTGGTGCGCGGGAGGCGGCCGAGGTAGACGTTCTCCGCGACGCTGAGCGTCGGCGCGAGCGTCAGCTCCTGGCTGATCAGCACGATCCCGCGCTTCAGCGCGGCCGCGGGGCTCGCGATCGTGCAGCGCGTGCCGTCGATCTCGATCGTGCCGCCGTCGGGCTGCACGACACCCGCGAGGACCTTCGCCAGCGTCGACTTGCCAGAGCCGTTCTCGCCCGTGAGGGCGTGCACCTCGCCGGGCATGATCGTGAGGTCGACGCCGTCGAGCGCGCGCACGCCGGGGAACGACTTGTCGATCCCGCGCAGGCGCACGAGCGGCTGCGCGACGCGCTCCGCTCCACTCATCTCGCTGCTCCCGGGTGCACCACGTTCCACTGCACTTCCGCACTCCTTCTGGGGATTCGGACCTGTGCTCCGCCTCCCAGGGCAAGCTGCCATATCTTTGATCAAAAGTCAACAGATGTGGCATGATCCCCGTGGCAGTGCGAGTCACGGAGAGAGGAACCGGATGAGCAGCGAGCCGTACCACGAGGGATCGCGGGCGCTTCAGGACCGCTTCGACACGCGGCGCCTCGCCGACCGCGGCGCCGAGCTGATGTTCGTGCCGGAGCCGCGGATCGGGCCGAGAGAGCGCGCCTTCGTCGAGCGGATGGAGATGGTCTTCGTCGGCACCGCCGACGCCGACGGCATCCCCCACTGCTCCTACAAGGGCGGCGCTCCCGGCTTCGTGCGCGTGCTCGACGAGCGCACGCTCGCGATCCCCAACTACGACGGCAACGGCTTCTTCGACTCGTGGGGCAACGTCGCCGTCAACCCGAACGTCGACCTGCTCTTCATCGACTTCGAGGCCGACTCGCCGTGGCGGCTGCGGATCAAGGGCACCGCCGCGCTCGAGTTCGACGGCCCGCTGCTGGCCGACTACCGCGAGGCGCAGTTCGTCGTGCGGATCACGCCGACGCGGATCTACCCCGTCTGCCCGCGCTACGTCCATCAGATGGAGATCGTCAGACGGTCGCGCTTCGTGCCGGACGACGACGCCGCCCCGACGCCCGTCGCGCAGTGGAAGCTCGACGGCGCCGAGGTGCCGCCGGAGGTGCTCGCCGCCGACGACCCGTCGCGACGCGAGTCCGAGCGGCTGCGCGACGGCGGCGCGCCGCAGCCGCCGACCCACGGCCCCTTTCCGGGCTGAACCGACTTCGCCACCCCGACCGACCACAGCCAAGGAGCCAGTGCATGCCCCGCATCGCCACCGTGCAGCTCGAACCGTCCTACATGGACCCCGAGGCCGGCCTGGAGCGGATCCGCCACTTCACCGCGCAGGCCGCGGCCGAGGGCGCCGAGCTGGTCGTCTTCCCCGAGCTGCTCGTGCCCGGCTACCCGCGCTACGTGCCCGACCCCTTCCCGCACACCGAGGAGGGGCAGCGGCTGTGGTCTGACATCCAGCGCTACCACCGCGCCTACCTCGAGCACTCGCAGCTGATCCCGGGGCCGTTCACCGACCGTCTCGGCGAGATCGCGCGCGCCCACGACACCGCGCTCGTCGTCGGCGTCTCGGAGGCGCATCCGAGACGGCGCAGCTGCATCTGGAACACGGCCGTGGCGATCGACCGCGACGGCACCTACCGCGGCAAGCGCCGCAAGCTCGTCGCCGTGATGCACGAGCGGCTCTACTTCACGCGCGGCGGCAGAGAGGACCTGCGCACCTTCGAGCTCGACGGCAACAACGTCGGGATCGCGATCTGCTTCGAGAACCACCACCCGCAGATCCGCCGCGCCTTCGGCGAGCTGGGCGAGGAGATCCACTGCGCGCTGTGGACCGGCCCGGCGCCGCGCGAGGTCGCCGCCGGCGGCGGCTCGCACGAGCAGCACAAGGCGCTCGGGGTCGCGCACGCGCTCGACACCGGCGCCTTCGTCGTGATCTCCAGCCAGGTGACCGAGCGCGAGCCCGACGGCGGCGACTACGGCTCCAACTGGTCGCACAGCGGCGGCAGCTACATCATCGACCCGCTCGGCCGCACGCTCGCCTCGGTGCCCGACTGGGAGGAGGGGATCGCCGTCGCCGACTGCGACCTGTCGCACATCGACGTCGGCCGGCTCGTCTGGAACCCGTTCGGCGACGACCTGCGCGACGACCTCTTCCCGTCGCCGTTCGACTGAGGCGGGACGGGCGCGGCGCGCCCGCGGTCTACGACGAGCTGCGCGGGAGCAGCTCGTCGAGCGCCGGCAGGTGGACGCGCGTCGCCTCGGGGTCGCCCTCGAGGCCGGCCGCGACCAGCTCGACCGACGACAGCAGGTGCGAGGCGAGCAGCGCGACCGCGCCCTCGGCGTCGCCCTGCTCCAGCGCCTCCAGCATCTGCACGTGCTCCTCGGCGCGCCGCGCGACGTGGTCGGGATGGCGCATCGACTCGACGCGGTAGCGCTCGCTGTTGCGCCAGGCGGGGCCGATCGAGCGCACCAGCCAGTCCGAGCGGCAGGCGCGGTACATCGTGAAGTGGAAGCGCTCGTGCGCGTTGCGCGCGCCGACCTGGTCGCCGCGGGCGCGCGCGGCGACGTGCTCGTCGAGCGCGTCGCGGGCGGCGGCGCCCTCCTCGGCGGTGAACTGGCCGGCGGCCGTCCGCATCGCGAGGCATTCGAGGTTGAGGCGCGTGAAGTAGGTGTCGTGCAGGTCCTCGAGCGTCAGCGGGCGCACCCAGGCGCCCTTGTGCGCGACGATCTCGACGAGGCCGAGACCCTCCAGGCGCCGCAGCGCCTCGCGCACCGGCATGATCGACATGCCGAGCTGCTCGGCCAGCTCCTGCAGCCGCAGCGGCGAGCCGGGCGGGATCTTCCCGTCCATGATCGCCTCGAAGACGGCCTCCTCGGCCTGGTCGCCGGCGGTCTGCCGGGCCGGACGTGAGACGACGGGGCTGGCGCTCGCCAGTCCGGTGCTGCCGTTGCCGCCGTCGACCTGCTCGCCTTTGCTCATGTCAGCGTCACCGCCACGACGTTGTTGCGAAGCTCCCCAAGGCCCTTCACCTTCGTCACCACCATGTCCCCGTCGTTCAGAAAGACCTGCGGATCGCGGGCGTTTCCAATTCCGCTCGGCGTTCCCGTCAGGATCACGTCGCCCGCGCGCAGCGTCATCCCGCGGCTCAGCTCCGCGATCAACCGCTCGAACCTGAAGGCTACCTGCGCCGTGGACGCATTCTGCATGATCTCGCCGTTCAACTCGCAGGTGATCTGCAGGTCGTACGGATCGGGGACCTCGTCGGCGGTCGTGATCCACGGCCCCAGCGGCATCGTGTCGTCGATCGACTTGCCCTTCAGCCACTGGCCGCCATGGGCGCGCTGGAGGTCGCGCTGCGAGACGTCGTTGGCGATGCAGAAGCCGAAGACGTGCTCCCACGCCCGCTCCTCCGGGATCGAACGGCCGTCGCGGCCGATCACCAGCACGACCTCGGCCTCGTAGTCCCACTTCTGCGACAGCGCCGCGTCGAAGGCGACGTCGTCGGCCGGGCCGATCACGGTGTCCGGCCCCTTCGTGAAGAAGGTCGGGTGCCGCGGTCTCTCTCTCGGATCCTGGCCCTCGCGCTTGCCGGCCGACTCGGCGAAGTGGTCCCAGTAGTTCCAGCCGGTGCAGAGCACGTCGCGGTTGAAGCGCGTCAGCGGCGAGAGCAGGCGCACGTCGGCGAGCGGCAGCGGCGCGCGGCCGGCGTCGGTCTCGGGCTGCGCGCCGCGCACGACGTCGTCCACGGACGTCCCGCCGGCCAACGGGACGAACGTCTCGCCCTCGACCAGGCCGGAGACGGCGGCGCCGTCCACCAGCGCGCGCGCCAGCCTCACGACACCACCGCGATCGCGTTGATCTCGATCAGGTAGTCCTTGTTGACGAACTTCGACACCTCGACCATCGTCGAGGCCGGCGCGACCCCCGTGAAGTACTGGCGGCGGACGGCGTGGATCGCGTCGAAGTCCTCCATGTTGCGGACGTAGACGTCCACGCGCGCGATGTCCTCCAGCGTGCCGCCGGCGCTCTCGACCGCCGCCTGCAGGTTCTGGCAGACCTGGTGGGTCTGCGCGCTCACGTCGCCGACACCGGTGACGCCGCCCTCGGCGTTGCGCGCCGTCATCCCCGAGATGAAGACGAAGCGGCCGGTCGCCTCGGCGACCGTCGCCTGCGCGAAGTGGCCGTTCGGCACCGCGAGCTTGTCGGAGACCAGTTCCTGCTTGGGCATCAGCGTGCGTCCTCGGGATCGGTGTACCAGTCGGGCTGCGTCGGGTAGTGGGGGCCGTCGTAGAACTCGAGCAGCACCGAGTCCTCCTCCGCGAGCGTCGGGCCGTGCATGCTGCCCTTCGGATTCCAGTAGAACGCACCGGGCGTCAGCACGACCCCGGTCGCCGTGTACGTGTAGCGGCCGGCGAGGCAGTACATGAACTGGTTGGAGGCATGCGCGTGGATCGACGGGACGCCGCTGCCTCTGAGAAAGCGCACGAGCGCGATCGAGGCGCCGGTGTCGTCGTCGCGCCACAGCATTCTCTGCGCCAGGCCCGGCAGCGACTTGTCCGACCACTCCAGCTTCTCCGGGTCGAGCAGGATCTCGCGGAAGCGCGCGAGGCCGTCGGCGTCGGGCGCGGTGGCGCGTGCGCCGTCGCCGGCCGCGCCGGAGTAGCGCGCCGGCTCGGAGAGGTTCTCGGGCTCAGACACCGTCGCCCTCCCGCTCCAGGTGCTTCAGCTCGATCAGGCGGTTGCGATAGGTCGTCTCGCCGGCGTTGGTGAGCTTGTGGACTCTGCCGGCCTCGCGGTAGACGACGCGGCCGACGGTCTCGTGCATTCTGCGCGCCTCGCCGCCGTCGAGGTACTCCATCACGTTGTGCGCCTCCTCGACCGCGAGCACGAGGTACGGGTGGTCGTGCAGGTGCCAGTCCTGCACCTGCCCCGGTTCGAGCAGCACCTCCCACACGCGCACGTGCTCGTTCTCGAACAGGATCGACGTGCCGACGTCGCCGAGCACGACGTCGCTCCCCGCCGGATCCGTCACGACGTCGCCGTTGGCCATGCCAGCTCTCTCCTCTGCTCGCTTCCGGTGATGCGGTCGTAGAGCGCGCCGGCGAGGTCCTCGCCGGCGGCCGGGTCGAACGGCACGATCGCCGCGACGTGCGCGTCGGGGCGCAGCAGCACGAGCGTGTCGTCAGGGACCCCGAAGCGGCGCTTGACGCGCTCGGCGGGGTCGAACAGCGCGCGCTCGCGCAGGCCCGAGTCGTGCGGCGCGTCCCAGCGGCTGACGGCGACACGGCGCAGGCCGGGGCGGTCGTCGGGCGCGATCTGGGGACGGCGGCGCACGTCGGTGAAGTGGAGCGCGAGGAAGCCGTCGGCGGCAAGGTCGTGCAGGTGCGCCTGGCCGGCGTCGCCGAACAGCGGCAGGTCGGGGGCGCGGTCGCCCGCGCGGACCGCGGTCGGCGCCGACCCTCTCTTGACCATCGACCAGTCGCCGCTGCCGTCGACGTCGAGGCTGACGCCGAGCAGCGCGCGCGTGAAGGCGTTGCCCCAGTTGTCCTGGCCCATCGCGGCGACGTCGCCGGCGCGGCCGTCCATGTAGGCGCGCGCCGCCTCGGCCATCTCGCCCGAGCCCTGGATCGCGACCGGCCCCTGCTCCTGCTCGTAGGCGTCGAGCAGCGACGGCTGCGCCCAGCCGCGCAGCACCCAGGCGATCCGCCACGGCAGGTTGGAGGCGTCGAGCACGCCGGTGTTGAGGCCGAGCGCCCACATCGGCGTGATCAGGTGGGCGGCGTCGCCCATCAGGAAGATCCGCCCGTCACGCCAGCGGTCGGCGACGCGGTGGTGGACGGTGTAGACGTTGGAGCCGAGGATCTCCAGTTCGCCGACCTCGCCGATGAAGCGGCGCGCCTTGTCGGCCAGCTGCTCGCGCGTCGGTTCCTCTCTGCCGGGCGCGAGCGGGAAGAGGAAGCGCCAGCAGTGCGGCTGGCGCACGAGGATCATCCACTCGCTCGGATCGCCGAAGTAGGCGAGGTAGGGGTAGTCGCGCGCGTCGGCGACGTCGAGGTCGGCCTTCAGGTCGACGAGGCTGTAGCGCTCCGGCAGCGTCGTCCCCTGGACGGTGATGCCGAGCTGCTCGCGCACCTGCGAGCGGCCGCCGTCGCAGGCGAGCACGTACTGCGCCTTGATCGTCTTGGTGCCGCCGGGGGTCTCGACGGTGAGGACGACGTGGTCGTCTTCTTGTGTGAAGGCGGTCAGCCGGTGCGACAACCTCAGCGCGCCGGGCGCGAGCCGCTCCAGCGCGCCCTTCAGCACCGGCTCCAGCTCGTGCTGGGGGATGTTGATGACGAACGGGAAGCGCGTGTCCTCGGTCAGCGCGCCGGTCAGGACGCTCGCGCGGGCGGTGTTGGTCGCGCGGTCGAGGTCGCCGATCTCGTCGATCCGCAGCGAGGCGCGCAGCACCTCGTCGAGCGCGCCGTAGCGGTGCAGCACCTCGAGCGTGCGCGTCAGGACGGTGCCGGCCTTCGTGTCGAGCGAGAGGCGGTCGTCCTCCTCCAGCACGATCGTCTCGACGCCGTAGCGGGCGAGGCCGAGCGCGGTCACGAGGCCGACGGGGCCGGCGCCGATCACGGCGACGGGAAGCTGCTCGTCGGTCACTGGCCGTCCTCCTCTTGCTCTGCGGGGAAGGCGCGATCGCGGGTCAGCGTCGAGCCGGTCATCGTGGCGGCGTCGGAGAGCAGGAACAGCAGCGGGCCGACGACGTCGTCGGGCGTGCCGATGCCGGTCGTCTTCTGCCAGTGCTCGCGCTCGCCGCCGGTCGGGTTCGCGGCCTGGAACTGGGGCGTGTCGATCACGCCCGGGAAGACGGTGTTGACGCGCACGCGCGCCGGCGCGACCTCGGCCGCGAGCGACTTCGCGAAGGCGATCAGCGCGCCCTTGCTGGCGGCGTACGCCGACGCCTGCGCGCGGCCCATGTGGGCGAGGCCGGAGGCGAAGACGAGGATCGCTCCGCGTTGGGCGGCGGTCATCGTGGGCAGCACCGCCTGACAGGCCCAGACGACGCCGTCGAGGTTGACCGCGAGCGTGCGGCGCCACGCTTCGGGATCCATCGTCCGCACGTCGCTGCGCGGCTGCACGGCGGCGCCGGCGACGAGCGCGTCGACGCGGCCGTGTCTGTCGAGGACCGCTTGGGTCGCGGCGAAGACGGCGTCGCGGTCGGAGACGTCGACGGTGTGCTGCTCGACGCGGGGCTCTTGGTCGAGGTCGGACGCGTGCGTGACGTCGAAGACCGCCACGCTGCCGCCGGCCCGCGCGTAGCCGCGCGCGAGCGCGGCGCCGATGCCGTTGGCGCCGCCGGTCACGATCAGGACCTCGCCGGTCGCGTCGAAGGCGGCTCTCATGCGGGCGCCCCGGTGGGGTCGGCCGGGGCGGGGCCGCCGGGCGCTGCCGGGGCGGGGTCGCCCAGCTCCACGCCGACGCTCTCGGCCGCGGCGCGCAGTCTCTCCAGCACGCTCGCGTCGAGCGCGACGCCTTGCGCCTCGGCGGCGGCGTGACGCTCGGCCTCCAGCTGGCCCGGCACGAGCAGCCGCTCGACGCCGGGGGCGGCCGGCGGGCTCGTGACCTGCTGTGAGAGGTCGGCAACGCGCGCCGCGAAGCCGTCGAGATCGCTGCCGAAGCGCGTCACGTCGAGCGCGAGGAAGAAGTGGGCGCAGTCGTTCGGCACCGCCGTGTCGGCGTACAGCCCTCTGACGGCGCCGCCGTAGGAGCCGCCCGACAGCACGCCGGTCAGCACGTCGACCATCAGCGCGAGGCCGTAGCCCTTGTGACCGGCGGCCGGCAGCAGCAGGCCGGCGATCGCGGCGGCGGGGTCGGTCGTCGGCGTGCCGTCGGCGGCGGTCGCCCACGTCGCGGGGATCTCGCGGCCCTCCTGCGCGGCGAGGCGGATCTTGCCGAGCGCCGCTTCGGAGAGCGCCATGTCGAGCACGAGCGGCTCGCCGCCGGCGCGCGGCACGCCGATCGCGAGCGGGTTGTTGCCGACGACCGCGTGGGCGCCGCCGGGCGCCGGCATCAGCGGCCGCGTGTTGGCGGCGGCGACGCCGATCATGCCGGCCTCCGCGGCGCTCTGGACGTAGCGGAAGGCGCCGCCGAAGTGGAAGGCGCGGCGGACGGCGACGGCGCCGAGGCCGTGGTCGCGCGCCTTCTCGATCGCGAGCGCCATCGCCTGGTCGGCGGTCAGCACGCCGAGCGCGTGGCCACCGTCGAGGACGGCGACGGCACCGAAGTCGGCGACCGGCTCGGCGCTGGTCAGCGTGGTGACCGAGCCGCTCACGATCCGCTCGACGTACATCGGCACCAGCAGCGAGCCGTGCGACGGGATCCCGCGCATGTCGGCGTCGATCAGCGCGGTCGCGACGGTCGTCGCGGCGGCGCGTTCGAGACCGGCGCCGGCGAAGACCGCCGCGAGCCGTTCGACGAGCCATGACGGGGATGTGAGGGTGGGTCCGGGCATCTGCTCTCGCGGTCGGAATCGCTTGCTGCGACGGCGTTTTCGACGCCTTCGCGGGTTGCGTTCTTGGGTGCTTGTGGGCAAGCTTATCGTTTATCAAACTTTCCCGCGACCCAATTTCGCACACCCTCCCGGAGCCCCTCCATGCCTGGAATCGACGTTCATACGCACCTCGCCCCGCTGTTTGAGGACGGCTCCGCGGCCGGCGTCACCGCGACGCCCGACGGCCGCCTCGACGTGGACGGCCACGTCGTCGGGCCGGGCGGGCTGTACGCGCCCGACCAGCTCGTCGCGTACCTCGACCGGGTCGGCCTCGACGCGGCCGCCGTCTCCGTGCCGCCGCCGTTCTTCCGTCAGCGCCTCGACGCCGACGACGCCGCCGCCTGGGCGCGCGCCGTCAACGACGGCCTGCTTGCCGCCGTCGGCGGCCGCGAGCGGCTGCTGCCGCTCGCCTACCTGCCGCTGGAGCATCCGCAGGTCGCGCTCGCCGAGTACGAGCGGGTGCGCGGCGACGGGCGCTGGGCCGGCCTCTGCGCCAGCGCCGGCGGCCGCTCCGTCTCGCTCGCCGACGACGCGCTCGCGCCGCTGTGGCGCGCGCTCGACGACGACGCCCGCCTGCTGCTGCTGCACCCCGGCAGCTCGCCCGACGCGCGCCTGGCCGAGTTCTACCTCGCGAACCTGCTCGGCAACCCGGTCGAGACGGCGGTCGCCGCCGCGCAGCTCGTCTTCGGCGACGTGCTGCCGGCCCACCCGCGCATGCGCGTGCTGCTGGTCCACTGCGGCGGCTGCCTCGGCAGCGTCGTCGGCCGCTGGGAGCGCGGCGTCGCGACCGATCGGCCTGGCCTCAAGCCGCTGACCGAGTCGCCGCGCGAGGCGGTCCGCCGCCTGCACGTCGACTGCCTCGCGCACGACCCCGTGCTCGTCACGCAGGCGGTCGAGCTGTTCGGCCCCGACAAGCTGCTGCTCGGCAGCGACTGGCCCTTCCCGATGGGGATCGACGACCCGCGCGAGCTGATCGCCCACCTGCCCGCCGAGCTGCGCGAGCGCGTCGCCGTCGACAACGCGCGAGCGGCGCTGGGGATCTGACGTCGGAGCTAGCGTCCGCCGCCTCCCAGCCGCGTCGCGACGAGGTCGGCGGTGGAGCGCAGGTGGGAGGCGAGCAGCGCGGCGGCAGCGCGGCCGTCGCCGGCCTCCAGGGCGGTCAGCATGCGGCCGTGCTCCTCGGCGCGGCGGCGCACGTGGCCGGGGTCGCGCATCGACTCGACGCGATAGCGCTCGCTGTTGCGCCAGGCCGGCTCCAGCGAGCGCACCAGCCACTCCGAGCCGGAGGCGCGGTAGAGCGTGAAGTGGAAGCGCTCGTGCGCGTCGCGCGCGCCGACGCGGTCGCCGGAGCGGTTGGCCGCGTCCTGCTCGCGCAGCGCCGCGCGCGCCTGCGCCGCCTGCTGCGGCGTGAAGCGGTCGGCGGCCGCCAGCAGCGCCAGCGATTCGAGGCTGATGCGCGTGAAGTAGGTGTCGCGCAGGTCCTCCAACGTCAGCGGCCGCACCCACGCGCCCTTGTGCGCGACGATCTCGACCAGCCCGAAGCCGGCCAGCCGCCGCAGCGCCTCGCGCACCGGCATGATCGACATCCCGAGCTGCTGCGCCAGCTCCTGCAGCCGCAACGGCGCGCCCGGCGGGATCTTGCCGTCCATGATCGCCTCGAACAGCGCTTCCTCGGCCTGGTCGCTGGCCGTCTGCCGGCTCGGTCTGCTGACGACCTGCGCCTCGTACGCCTCGCCTCCGCTGCTGAACATCGCTCCCGCCCCCTCTGCCCGCTCAGTCGTTCCCGAAGAAGAGGCGGCGGCCGACGCGCGCCTCGACCTTCATGTACTTCCACAGCCGGTCGGCCCCGACCTCGAACTCGCGCAGCACGTTGGTGACCTGCTTGACCGCCTCCAGGTCGGGCGCGTCGGCAAGCACGTACGCCGTCCACGGATAGGTCGTCGACGCGCCGACCTGCAGGTCGTCGTCGTCCAGCGTCCCGAGCACGGTCAGGCCGAAGCGGCCGCCGAGGTCGTCGTAGGCGCGCGTGATCGTCTCCCCGACCGCTGTGCGCGTCTCCGCGTCCGCGTCGAAGAAGGCCTGTGTCACGCCGAAGCAGAGCAGGACGCGCAGCTGCTCGCTGTCGCGCCGGCGGATCGCGTCGGTCATCTCGTCTCCCGCAGTCGGGTCGTGGTGTCGGCATCGAGCGTGCCGTCGGGGTGCAGCGCGACGCGGTAGGTGTCGCGGGCGCGCTCGCGCGTGACGTAGCCCTCGCGCACGTCGGCGACGACGCGCGCCGGCTCGCGCTCGCGCGGCGGGCCGTAGCCGGCGCCGCCGCAGGAGATCGAGACGAGCCGCTCGCCGGGCGCGACCGTCACCTGCGCGTAGGTCCCCAGCTCCCCGCCGAGCGTGCCGTCGGCGCTCCGCAGACGCTGCTGCGCCGGCGCGCCGTCGAGGCCGCCGCGCACGCCGGCGGCCGGGTTCTCGGTCCCGTCGGAGAGCCAGATCACCTCCAGCTCGCAGCCAACCGGCCCGTACTCGACGTGCGCGCCGGGCGAGCCGCGGCGGCGCCCGGCGCCCTCGCTGTCGGCGATCAAGCGCTGCTCGTGGACGCGGATCGGGTACTTCATCTCGTCGATCTCGACGCTGTCGCGCAGCAGGAAGCCGGCGGCGCCGATCCCCAGCGTCGTCAGCCAGCCGTCGGCGACCGGGCCGCCGGCGCCGCCGGTGACCGCGAGCATCAGCTGGTTGACGAACGGGCCGCCGTGCTCGCGTGGGTCGACGCCGGAGATGACGCCGGTCGCGGGCGGCTGGTTGCGGCCGGTCGCCGCCATCCCGCAGCCCTCCCCCAGCTCCGCGAGCGCGCCGGCGACGAGGTTGGCGGTCAGCTCCGAGAGGTTGGTCGTCGCGGCCGAGCAGGAGTGCGGATGGCGCGGGATCCCGACGACGCAGTTCTCGCGCAGCCTCACCTCGATGCGGCGGAAGCTGCCGGCGTTCGGCGGCACCTCGGCGCCGAGGCCGGTGAAGATCCCGATCATCGCCGCCGTCTTGGAGGTCGCGCGCGTGAGGTTGAGGCCGCACGGCAGGCAGTCGGGGTTGTCGGTCAGGTCGACGGCGATCCGCCCTGCCTGCGGGTCCACGTCGACCGCGACCTGGACGGGGACGCCGTCGGGGGCGCCGGGGACGGGATCGTGGCGGCCGCGCGTGACCGCTCGCCCGGCCGGCAGCCGGCCGATCGCGTCGGCCATCCGCCGCTCGCTGTAGTCGAACCAGTCGCGCTCGTAGTCGGCGAGCGCCTGCGGGCCCAGCTCGTCGAGCAGCTCCAGCAGCCGCCGCTCACCGATCCGCGCGGCGCCGAGCAGCGCGAGGAAGTCGCCGTGCCACAGCTCCGGCACGCGGATGCGCGTGCGCGCCATCTCCAGCACGTCGGCGCGGTCCTGGTAGTCGTGCTGGACCTGGACGCAGGGGAAGATCAGCGCGCCCTCCTCGTAGACGTCTCTCGCCGCCGCCGAGTAGGTCGTCGGAATCGCGTTGCCGCAGTCGGCGAGGTGGGCCTTTGCGAGCACGGTGTAGCGGTGGACGCCGGCGTCGTCGATCACCGGCACCAGCAGCGACCAGTCGGCCGCGTGCGAGTTGCCGTGGTAGGGCGAGTTGTTGAGGAAGGCGTCGCCGCGTTTGAGGTTCGGGTGCGCCTGCTTCATGTGCGCGGCCATCAGGTCGGGGCCGCTCATCACGTGGATCGGCAGGCTCTCGGCCATCGCCAGCAGCTCGTCGCCGGCGGTCAGCACGCAGCAGGAGAAGTCGCGCGCGGTGTTGAGGATCGCGCTGCGGGCCGTCCGCAGCAGCGTGTTCATCATCGCCCGCGAGATCCCCTCGAAGCGGTTGTTCAGGAGCGCGAGGCGGAGGCCGTCGGGCTGGGGCGCGGCGGCGGGCTCGCGGGCGGCGTCGGGCTGGCTCATCGGTTCGTCTCCAGGGGTCGCAGCAGCAGCGTTCCGCTCGCCGCCAGCTCGGCCGAGGCGCCGGGCTCGACGACGACGGTCGTGACCGGCGACTCGACGAAGGCCGGTCCTTCGACGCGGTCGCCGGGGCTCAGGTCGGCGACGCGGTGGACGGGCACGTCGGTCGTCCCGATCGCGGCGAAGTGGGCGCGGCGGGTCGTGAGCACCGCAACTCCGCGGTCGCTCTGCGGCCGTGAGCTTCCAGTGCTCGCGTCCGGCGTCGCGATTTCGAGATCGGGGCTGCCGAGGTCGCAGCGGATGCGCGCCCGCCACGTCACCAGCTCGACCTCGGCGTCGCGGTCGGCGACGGCGAAGAGGCTCTCGTGCAGGCGGTGGAAGTCCTCGCGCAGCGTCGCCACGTCGGCCGGCGTCGCGATCGAGCCGCTGCGCAGGGGCAGCTCGATCTCCCACACCTGCTGCGGATAGCGCGCCTCGACCGAGTAGGTGATCTCGCTGCCGAGCGCGCCCGCGCCCGGCCCCTCGGCGAACTCGCGGCAGCGCAGCTCCAGTCGCCGCAGCACCTGCTCGGCGCGCGCGTGGTCGAAGGCGCCGCTGCTCAGCACGGCCGTCTCGGCGACGTCGGTCTGCAGGTCACTCAGCAGCACGCCGGTCGCCGAGAGCGTCGCCGCGACCGCGGGCAGCGCGACCAGCGGGCTGCCGAGGCGGCGCGCGATCGCGCACGAGTAGAGGCCGCTGCCGCCCCCGCCGCCGATCATCACCGTGCCGGCCGGCTCGATCCCCTGCTGCAACGTCAGCTCCTCGATCACCCGCACCATCCGCTCGACCGCGAGCTGCACGACCGCCGCCGCGGCCGCCTCGACGTCGAGCCCCAGCGGCCCGCCGACGTCGCGTTGCAGCGCGGCGCGCGCCGCGTCGCCGTCGAGCGTCAGCTCGCCGCCGAGGAAGTAGGCGGGGTCGATCCAGCCGAGCGCGACGCAGGCGTCGGTGACGGTCGCGCGCACGCCGCCTCTGGCGTAGCAGGCGGGACCGGGGTCGGCGCCCGCGCTCTGCGGCCCGACGTGCAGCAGGCCGCCGTCGTCGACCCACGCGATCGAGCCGCCGCCGGCGCCGATCGAGGTCGTGTCGACCGACGGGAAGCCGGTCGTGAAACCGAACGTCGGGTGGCCGACGACCGACTCGCGCGTCCACGGCAGGACGCCGTCGCGCAGCACGCTGACGTCGTAGGTGGTGCCGCCGGCGTCGGTCACGATCGCCGTGTCGCGAGCGGCGTCGAGCTGCGCGAAGTGGCGGCCGGCGACCGGCGCGGCGGCCGGGCCGGAGCCGATCGAGTGGATCGGCGCGGCGGCGACGGCGTGCGCGTCGAGCGTGCCGCCCGAGGAGGTCATGATCAGCAGCCGGCCCTCGAAGCCGGCGCCGCGCAGCCGCTCGCCGAGCTGCTGGAGGAACGTGCTCATCAGCGGCTTGAGCGAGGCGTCGATCGCGGCGCTGGAGGTGCGGCGGTACTCCCGCAGCGCCGGGTTGAGCTGGTGCGAGAGCGTGAACGGGATCCCCGGCAGCTCCTCCGCGATCAGCTCGCCGAGGCGCAGCTCGTGGGCCGGCTCGACGATCGACCACAGCAGGCAGACGGCGATCGCCTCGGTGTGGTGATCGGGCAGCGTGCGCAGCAGCGCGCGGGTCTTCGCCTCGTCGAGCGGCGTGACGATCTCGCCGCCGGCGCCGACCCGCTCGGGGATCTCGAAGGTGAGCGCGCGCGGGACGTACGGCGCCGGGTACTCGTGCGAATAGTCGAACAGGCTCGGGCGGCCGCCGCCCTCGCGCAGCGTGAGCGTGTCGGGGTGGCCGGCGGTGGTGAGGAGGGCGGTGCGGGCGGTCGCGCCCTCGACGATCGCGTTCGTCGCGCGGGTGGTGCCGAAGACGAGCTGGTCGCCGCGCGCGAGCAGCTCCTGCCGCGTGCAGCCGAAGTCCTGCGCGGCGGCGTCGAGCGCGTCGAGCAGCCCCTCGACCGGGTCGGCCGGCGTCGTCGGCCGCTTGAAGATCCGCAGCCCGCCCGAGTCGCCCGCGACGACGAGGTCCGTGAACGTGCCGCCCGTGTCGACGCCGAAGCGGAGGCGGTTATCGTTGATCAATGGCATCCGAGGACTCCTTCGATGGGCGGCGCGTCGCGCTCGTGACCGGGGCCGCGCGCGGGCTCGGGCGGGCGATCGCCGCGACCCTGCTCGAGCGCGGCCACGACGTGGTGCTCGCCGATCTCGACGGCGACGCGCTGCGCGAGACGCAGGCACAGCTCGATCCCGGTCTGCGACGCAGCGACGCGGTCGTCGCCGACGTCAGCGAGCGCGGCCAGTTCGAGGCCGCCTTCGCCGTCGCGCAGGCCCGCGGCGGCCGCGTGCACGTGCTCGTGAACAACGCCGGCAAGACGGTCAGCCGCCCGTTCTTCGAGATCGAGCAGCAGGAGTGGGACGAGCTGATGGCGGTCAACCTGCGCAGCGTGCTGTTCGGCTGCCAGATCGCCGGCGCGCACATGCGCGCCGCGGGCGGCGGCCGGATCGTCAACATGGCCTCGCTCGCGGGGCAGCGCGGCGGGCTCGTCGCCGGCGCCCACTACGCCGCCTCGAAGGCCGGCATCCTCGTGCTGACGAAGATCGTCGCCGCCGAGCTGGCGCCGCACGGCGTGACCGTCAACGCCGTCGCCCCCGCGGCGATCGACGGGCCGGTGATGCAGGCGCTCGGCGAGGAGCGGATCGCGCAGCTGGAGGCGGCGATCCCGGTCGGCCGCGTCGGCCGCCCGGAGGAGGTCGCGGCGCTCGTCGCCCACCTCGCCGGTGACGACGCGGGCTTCGTGACGGGCGCCTGCTTCGACGTCAACGGCGGCGTGTCGATGCGGTGAGGTGCTCACAACAGCGCCTCCAACCGGTTCGCGATCGTCGCCCACGCCGCCGAGCGCGGCTCGATCGGGGCTAAGTGCTCGACGCCCTCCAGCTCCAGCAGCTCGACCCAGTCCCCGGCCGCCGCGGCGCGCTCGGCGTAGCTGCGGTTCATGTCGACGTTGTCGGGCTGGTCGGCCGTGCCGTGCACGAGCAGCTGGCGCACGCCGAGCGGCAGCAGTTCGTGAGGCGAGGCGAGCGCGTAGCGCTCGGGGAACTCGTCGGGCCGCCCGCCGAGCAGCGCGGTCGCGCCGTCGTCGTAGGTCGCCCGCCGCGACGTCTCGGCCATGTCCGGCAGGCCGGCGAGCGAGACGACGAGGGCGGGCGGGTGGCGTGCCGCCGCCCACAGCGCCAGGTGGCCGCCGGCGGAGTGGCCGAGGAGGGCGACGCGGGCGAGGTCGAGCGGGGCGTCGAGCTGCGCGAGCAGGTCGATCGCGGCGGCGACGTCGTCGAACGTCTGCGGCCAACCGCCGCCCTCCCCCACGCGCCGGTACTCGACGTTCCAGCTCGCGTAGCCGCGCCGCGCGAGGTCGACCGCGAGCGCGTCCATCAGGTCGCGCTCCCACTGCGCCCGCCAGGCGCCGCCGTGCAGCAGCGCGACGACGGGGAAGCCTCCGGGCGGCGCGGCGCCGGCCGGCAGCCGCAGGTCGCCGACCTGGTCGCGGCCGTCGCCGTAGGCGTGGGTCGAGAACGGCCACGCGGCGCGCTCCAGCAGGCTGCGCAGCGCCCAGCGGTGGCCGTCGATCCCGCGGCCGCGGACGGTCTGCACACGCGCCGCGGAGATCGTCGCCGGCGGCGGCCCCAGCGCCGCCTCCAGCTCGAACCAGATCAGCGGGCCGGCGGCGCGGGCGGCGGCCGCGGCCTGCACCTCCTCGTTCCCGCTGAGATCGCCCGGGGCGAAGATGACGGGAGCCGGTGTGGCAAGTTCACGCAGGAGGGAGACGGCGTCCTCGCACACCACCAGCTCCACCGCGACCCCCTCCTGCGCCGCGCACCAGCGCTCCAGCGACGGGCGGTGGCAGTCGACGCCCGGGCCATGCAAGACGACGATGCGCATCAGTACAGCTCCGCCGTCTCGGAGTCGGCCAGCAGCCTGCGCTCGGCGGCGTCGGGGGCGGTCTGGTCGCGCAGCATCGCGCCGAGCGTCGGCAGCTCTCCGCGCACCGCGAACGACTCCGGATCCCACACCCGGCCGCGCTTGAACGCCCGCCCGCAGTGCAGGAAGACCTCCTCCGCCGTCACGACGAGCGCGCTGCGCGGCTCCCTCCCGCCGACCGCCATCGACGCCAGCAGCTGCGGATCGGCCGTGATCGCCGCGCGGCCGTTGACGCGCAGCGTGTCGTCGCAGCCGGGGACGACGAACAGCAGCCCGGCGTGCGGGTTCTCCAGCACGTTGCGCAACCCGTCGAGGCGGTCGTTGCCCTTGCGGTCGGGCAGCGCGAGGCGGTGGTCGTCGAGCACGCGCACGAAGCCCGGCCCGTCGCCGCGCGGTGAGACGTCGCAGCGGCCGTCGGCGCCCGCCGTCGCCACGAAGACGAGCGGCGAGCGGGCGACGAAGCGGCGGCAGTGGCCGTCGAGCGCGTCGAGCTGCTTGCGCAGCACGAGCGGGTGCGGCTCGCGATAGCGCGCCCGCAGCGCGGCGAGCGAGTCGATCGCGTGCGGGTCAAGCCCGCCCGCGCCGCCAACGCCGCCGCCGTCGAGGCCACCGCCGCCGGGCGTCACGCGGTGACTCCGGCCAGCAGCCGCGCGCGGCCCGTCAGCGCCCCGCGGCGCTCCTCCGTCCCCTCCACGTCGACCGCCCCGTCGCCGTCGAGCACGACGCCGTAGACCTCCTCGGCGCGCGACGGCGAGACCCAGCCCTCGCGCACGTCCTTGCGCACGCGCTCGGGGTCGCGGTCGGTCGGCGGGCCGTACCCGCCCCCGCCGGTCGAGCGCGAGACGATCGTCTCGCCGGCCTCCAGCACCACCTGGCCGTGCGCGCCGAGCCGCTCCAGCGTGCCGTCGACGCGGCGGCGGAACTGCTCGGCGCGCGCGCCGGGCAGGCCGCCTCGCACGCCCTCGGGCGCCGTCTCGGTCCCGTCGCTCATGTAGATCACCTCCAGCTGCGTGTCGATCGGCCCGTACTCGACGAGCGCGCCCGGGGCGCCGCGGAAGCGGCCGGCGCCCTCGGAGTCCGGGATGATCTCCTGCCGCCGCACCTCGATCGGGTACTTCATCTCGTCGATCTCGACCGAGTCGTGCAGCTGCAGGCCGGCGACGCCGACGCCGATCACCGTCAGCCAGCCGTCGGCGTGCGGCGCGCCCGCGCCGTTGGTCACAAGCAGGCAGAGGAAGTTGATGAACGGGCCCCGGCCCTCGCGCGGGTCGACGCCGGAGATCACGCCCATCGCCGGCGGCAGCACCTTGCCGATCTCGGCCATCCCGAAGCCGTCGCCGAGCTTCGCGACGCCCATCGCGACCGCCTTGCCGAGCGTCTCCGCCAGGTTGGTCGTCGCGGCCGAGCACGAGAACGGGTGGCGCGGGATCCCGACGACGCAGTTCTCGCGCAGCTTCACGTCGATGCGGCGGAAGCTGCCGGCGTTCGGCGGCACCTGCTGCGCGAGGCTGGAGAAGATCCCCGTCATCGAGTTGGAGACGGCGGTCGCCTCGGTCAGGTTCAGGCCGATCGGGAGGCAGTCGAGGTTGTCGGTCAGGTCGATCTCGATGCGGCCGGCGTCGGGGTCGACGGCGAGGTCGACGTTGATCGGCACGCCGTCGGGCGCGCCCGGCAGCGGGTCGTGCGCGAGCCTCACCCGCACCTGGCCGCCGGGCAGGTCGGCGATCGCGTTCGCCATCCGCTGCTCGCAGTAGTCGAACCAGGTCGTCTGGTAGTCGCGCAGCGTCTCCTCGCCCAGCTCGTCGAGCAGCTCCAGCAGCCGCCGCTCGCCGACGCGCGTCGAGCCGAGGATCGCGAGGAAGTCGCCGTGCCACATGTCCGGCACGCGGATCCGCACCTGGCACTGACGCACGAAGTCGTCGACGACCTCGTACTGGTCCTGCACCTTCGTGCAGGGGAAGATCAGCGCGCCCTCCTGATAGACGTCGGTCGCGTCGGCGTAGAAGGTCGTCGGGATCGAGTTGCCGCAGTCGGCGACGTGCGCCTTCGCGAAGACGGTGTAGCGGTGCACGCCGGCGTCGTCGATGACCGGCGCGAGGATGCACCAGTCGGCGGCGTGCGAGTTGCCGTCGTAGGGCGAGTTGTGCAGGAAGGCGTCGCCGCGCTTCAGTCTCGGGTGGACCCTTCTCATGTACGCGGCCTGGATGTCGGGGCCGCGGAAGGTGTGGCAGGGGAGCGATTCGGCGACGGTCAGGATCTCGTCGTCGGCGGTCAGGATCCCGCAGGAGAAGTCGCGCGCGACGTTCATGATCGCCGAGCGCGCGCTGCGCAGCAGCGTGTTCATCATCGCGCCGACGATCGCGTCGAGGCGGTTGGTGACGAGCGCGAGCTGGAGGCCGTCGAGCGTTCTGGTGCCGGTGGTCGGGGTCATCGCGGCTGCTCCGTTTCGACGAGGGCGGGGGTGAGGACGGGGGTTGCGGCGGCGCCGGTCAGCAGCAGCAGCGAGCCGGAGTCGAGCCGTTGCAGCGCGGCCCCCGGCGGGACGACGACGGTCGTGACGGGCGACTCCACGATCGCGGGGCCGGCGACGGCCGCGCCGGCCGCGAGCTGCTCGATGCGGTGGACGGCGGTCGCGACGGTGCCGTGGCCGCTGAAGTAGGCCGCGCGCGTGCGCGGCTCCTCCGGGGCGGCGGCCGGCGCGGCGATCGTCACGTCGGCGGCCTCGTGCAGACGGCAGCTGACGTGCGCGTGCCAGGAGACGATCTCGATCCCCGAGTCGCCGTCGCTGAAGGCGAACAGCTCCTCGTGGGCGCGGTGGAAGGCCTGCTCCAGCGCGGCGACGTCGTCCTCGCTCGCGAACCGCTGCACTGGCAGCGGCACCTCGACCTCCCACACCTGGTTCGGGTAGCGCGCCTCGACCGACAGCCGCACCTCCGAGGCGACCGCGTCGCGTCCGGCGCCGGCGCGGAACGCCTCGCAGTCGGCGACGAGCGCCTCCAGCGTTGCGTTCGCGGTGGCCGCGTCGAAGGCGCGCGAGGAGGAGAGCTGGATCCGCTGGAAGTCGCGCGACAGCTCGCTCAGCAGCGCGCCGGCGGCGCTCAGCGCGGCCGAGACGGCGGGGATCACGACGCGCTCGGAGCCGAGCCGTCTGGCGATCGTCGCCGCGTACAGTCCCGCGCCGCCGCCCCCGCCGACCGTCACCGCCTCGCGCGGGTCGAGCCCCTGGTTGAGCGTGATCTCCTCGATCGCGGTCACCATCCGCTCGCAGGCGAGGTCGAGCACGGCGGCGGCCGCCTGCTCGACCGGCAGGCCGAGCGGCTCGGCGACGTCGCGGCTGATCGCCTGCCGCGCCAGCGCCGGCTCGATCCGCATCTCGCCGCCGAGGAAGTAGTCGGGGTCGAGCCAGCCGAGCACGACGCAGGCGTCGGTGACGGTTGGGCGTGTGCCGCCGCGGTTCCAGCAGACGGGGCCCGGGTCGGAGCCGGCCGACTGCGGGCCGACGTGCAGCATGCCGCCGTCGTCGACCCAGCCGATCGAGCCGCCGCCGGCGCCGACGCTCTTGACGTCGACCGACGGGAAGCCGGTGATGTTGCCCTGCACCGGGTGGCCGACGATCGTCTCGCGCGTCCACGGGATCCGCCCGCGGCGGATCAGGCCGACGTCGTAGGTGGTGCCGCCGGCGTCGGTCACGATCGCGTAGTCGGAGCCGGCGTCGATGCTGGCGAAGTGGCGCCCGGCGACCGGCGCCGCGGCCGGGCCGGAGCCGATCGAGTGGATCGGGCTGTCCCACACGTCGCGCGCGTCGAGCACGCCGCCGGCCGAGGTCAGGATCAGCAGGCGGCCGCCGAAGCCGGCGATCCGCAGGCGCTCGTCGAGGTCGCCGATGTAGCGGCTCATCAGCGGCTTCAGTGAGGCGTCGATCGCGGCGCTGGAGGCGCGCCGGTACTCGCGCACGGTCGGGTTGAGCGCGTGCGAGAGCGTCACCGGGACGCCCGGCAGGTGCTCGCGCAGCAGCTCGCCGACGCGCAGCTCGTGGACCGGGTTGACGACCGACCACAGCAGGCAGACCGCGACCGCCTCGACGCGCTCCTCGCGCAGCCGCGCGGCGATCTCGACGACCGCCTGCTCGTCGAGCGGTCGCCGCACCTGGCCCTCGGCGCCGATCCGCTCCGGCACCTCGAAGGTCAGCGCGCGCGGCACGTACGGGTCGGGATAGGTCTGCGTGTAGTCCATCGGCGTGATGCGACCGCCGCCCTCGCGGATCAGCAGCACGTCGCGGTGGCCGTCGGTCGTCAGCAGCGCGGTGCGGGCGGTCGCGCCCTCGACGATCGCGTTGGTCGCGCGCGTCGTGCCGTGGATGAACATCCCGGCTCGGCCGAGCAGCTCGCCGCTGTCGGTGCCCAGCTCGGCGGCGGCCGCCTCGACGACGTCGAGCAGCCCGCGGACGGGATCGTCCGGGGTCGTCGGGCGCTTGAAGAAGCGCAGCCCGCCCGGCAGGCCCTCGACGACCAGGTCGGTGAACGTGCCGCCGGTGTCGACGCCGAAGCGCAGCCCGCCGGTCTCCTGTGATGGGGTCATGTGCGTGGGTTCGTCCTCGTGGTGTTCGGCGGGATTCGGCGCGGTGCGGGCGCCTCAGCGCATCGCGGCGCCGCCGTTGACGTCGTAGGTCGCGCCGGTGACGAAGCCGGCGTCGTCGGAGGCGAGGAAGGCGACGAGCGCGGCGACCTCGCGCGGGCTGCCGATGCGGCCGACGGGGATGGAGCCGACGAGCCGCTGGAGGATCTCCGGCGCGACCGTCTTCACCATCGGCGTCTCGATCGGGCCGGGCGCGACCGCGTTGACGGTCACGCCGTCGCGCGCCAGCTCAGCGGCGAAGGAGCGGGTGAGCGCGATCACACCGGCCTTCGAGGCGGCGTAGGGGATCCCGCTCGGTCGCGGCGCCTGGCCGGCGAGCGAGGCGATGTTGACGATCCGGCCCCAGCCGCGCTCGCTCATGCGCGCGCCGGCCGCGCGGCTGAGCAGGAAGACGGCGCGCAGGTTCGTGTCGAGCACGTCGTCCCATTCGTCGACGGTGATCTCTGGGAGCGGCGTCGGCGTCGTGTACGCGGCGCTGTTGACGAGGACGTCGAGGCGGCCCCAGCGTTCGTGGGCCGCGGCGACCGCGGGCTCGATCGCGGCGGCGTCGCGGAGGTCGAGCGTGAGCGCGTGGGTGGCCGTCTGGTCGGGGTCGAGCCGCGCTTGGGTGGCGGTGTTGGCCTGCTCGTCGCGGTCGACGAGCACGACGCGGTGGCCGCGCGCGAGCAGCTCCTGCGCGATCGCCGCGCCGACGCCCTGGGCGCTGCCGGTGACGAGCGCGACGCGCGCGCCCGCATGCGCCGCATTCGCGCTGGGCGCGCTGTCGCCGGGCGCGCTCATGATCTCGCGAAGAAGAGCGGGCGGCCGATCCGCGCCTCGACCTTGACGTACTTCCACAGCCGGTTCTCGAGCACCGGCGTCTCGCGCACGATGTTGCAGACCGCGATCACCGCCTCTGTCGAGGGCGCGTCGGCGATCACGTACGCCGTCCACGGCCACGCCGCCGACGGCCCGACCTGCAGCTGGTCGTCGTCCATGCTCGCGAGCACCGTCACGCCGAAGCGCGCGTGGAGACCGTCGAAGGCGGTGTCGAAGGCGGCGACGCAGGCGTTCACGTGCTCGGTGTCGGCGCGGTAGAAGTCGGGCGTCAGCCCGAAGGCGAACAGCACGCGCAGCTGCTCTGGTTGCTCACGCCGAAGGTCCACGGCGCTCCCTTTCGTGGTGGTCGTCGGCCCAGGCCAGGACGGCCTGCACCACTTTCTGGTAGCCCGTGCAGCGGCAGAGGTTGCCCGCGAGCGCGCGGCGGATGGCGGACTCGTCAGCGGCGGGCTCGGCCGCGAGCGCGGCCATCACGATCCCCGGCGTGCAGAAGCCGCACTGGATCGCGCCGTGCTCGACGAGCGCCCGCTGGAGCGGGTGGGGATCGCCCGGCCCGCCGTCACCGTGCACGCCCTCGACGGTCGTGACCGCGCGGCCGCCGGCCTGCGCCGCGAGCAGGATGCAGGCGTTGACGGGAGCGCCGTCGAGCAGCACCGTGCAGGCACCGCACTCGCCGTCGTCACACCCCTCCTTCGCTCCGGTCAGCCCGAGTCGCTCGCGCAGCAGCTCCAGCAGAGTGGTCTGCGGTGGCAGGTCGAGCGTGCGCGGCTCGCCGTTGACGGTGAGCGTGACGGTCATCGGGCCCGCTCCACTGCCGTGTCCAACGCCCGCCGCAACGCGACCTCGACGACCGCCTCGCGGTAGGCAGCCGGGGCGCGGTGGTCGTCGATCGCGGCGGTGTGACCGACAGCGGCGCGTGCCGCGGCGTCGAGCACCGCCGGCTCCGGCGCGGCGCCGATCAGCAGCGCCTCGGCGGCCGGTGCCCGCAGGCAGGTCGACGCGACAGCGCAGAGCGCGACCCGCGCCGCGGCGATCGTCGCGCCGCCGGGCGCGAGCACGACCTCAGCCGCCGCCCCCGCCAACGCCACCTCCATCGCCGCCCGTCCGCCGATGCGAACGTAGGCGGAGCCGGCGCGCGGCGCGGCGTCGCCCGGCGCGGCGGCGGGCGGAAGCTCGATCGCGACGAGCAGCTCCCCCGCGCGCAGGTCGACGCGGCCGGGGCCGAGCAGGAACTGCTCCAACGGCAGGCGGCGGGTGCCGCCGGCCGCGGCCAGTTCGACCGTCGCGCCGAGCGCCAGCAGCGGCGCGCCGAGGTCCATCGCGGGCGAGCCGTTGACGAGGTTGCCGCCGACGGTCGCGACGGTCCGCGTCGCGGGCGCGCCGATCAGGGCGGCGGCGTCGGCGAGCGCGGTCGCGCCCGGCCGGACGCGCGGGTCGCGCTCCAGTGCGGCGACGGTCGTCGCGGCGCCGATCCGCAGCCCGCCGCCGGGCTGCGGCGCGATTCCGGCGAGCGAGCCCAGCTCGTGCAGCAGCAGCCACGCGGCCGGCTGCTCGCGCCGCCCCGCCCGCAGCGCCGGCACGACGTCGCTCCCACCCGCCACGACCAGCGCTTCCGGCCGCGCAGCCAGCACCGCCAGCGCCTCCGCCAGCGTGCGCGGCACCGCCATCGCGCTCACGACGCCGCCTCGGCATCGCGCAGGGCGGCCCACACGCGGTGGGGGAGCATCGGGAGCTGGCGGAGCTGGACGCCGGTGGCGTCGGCGATCGCGTTGGCGACGGCGCCGGCGGCGGCGATCACGCCGGCCTCGCCGATCCCGCGCGCGCCGCGGGGGCCGTCGCCGGGCGTGCGCGGGGCGATCAGCTCGACGTCGATCGGCGGGACGTCGGCGGCCGTCTGGAGGCGGTAGTCCATCAGCCGCGTCGTCAGCTGCCGGCCACCGTCGAGCACCGCCCCCTCGCTCAGCGCCAGCCCGAGCGAGTGGGCGACCCCGCCCTCGATCTGACCCTCGGCGCCGGGGCGGTTGAGCACCTCGCCGACGTCATGACAGGCGACGACGCGGCGCACGACGACGCGGCCGGTCGCCGGGTCGACCGCGACCCGCGCCGCGCAGCAGTAGTAGGCCGGGAACGGGAACGACGAGTACATCGCCCGCCCTTGCGAGCGCGCCGCGCCCGGCTCCGCGGGCCGCTCCGGCGGCTGTGGCGAGACCTCGGCGGCGAGCGGCCGGCCGGCGGCCTGCGCGGCAGCGGCGAGATCGGCGATCGGGATGCGCTCCTCCCCTGCCGTTGCACGCCCGCCTTGCAGCACGACCTCCGACGCCGCGCAGCCCAGCCGCTCCGCCGCATCCGCGCGCAGCCGCGCCGCGACCTCGTCGGCGGCGGCGAGCGCGGCGCGGCCGGCGTTGAACGTCGTCTGGCTGCCGAGGCTGCCGTAGTCGAACGGCGTCGCGCCGGTGTCCTGGTGGACGAGCGCCACCCGCTCGACCGTGATCCCGAGCACGTCGGCGACCAGCGCCGGCAGCGCGACCGCCGCGCCGGAGCCGTTGTCCTGCGCGCCGCTGACGAGCGTCGCGCTGCCGTCGGCGTGCATCCGCACGCTCGCGCCCGAGGGCAGCGGCACGTTGCCCCACGTGCCGACCGCGAAGCCGACCCCTTCGAGCCAGCCTGGTTCGGGCGCAGCCCCGCCACCCGCTCGCATCACCTCCTCCGCCCGCAGCAGGCAGTCGCGCGCGGTCGGGCGGACGAGGCGCTGGCCGGTCGGACCCGTGTCGCCGTCGCCGACGAGGTTGCGCAGGCGGAAGGCGATCGGGTCGAGGTCGGCGCGGGCGGCCAGCGCGTCGGTGTGCTGCTCCAGCGCCCAGCAGAGCTGCGGCCCGGTCGGTGCGCGCGTCGAGCCGGCCGGCGTGCGCGAGGTGTAGACGGTGTGGGCCTCGATCGCGAGGTCGTCGATCCGGTACGGACCGACGGCCATCAAGGTCGCGATCTCGCTCGCGGTCGGGCCGTGCGAGGCATAGGCGCCGCTGTCGAGCACGAGCCGCGCGCGGCGGGCGGCGATCGTGCCGTCCTCGCGCAACGCGGTCGAGAAGGTCATCGAGATCGGGTGGCGGGTGAGGTCGGGGACGACGAACTCCTCCGCGCGGCTCAGCACCAGCCGCACCGGCCGCCCCGCGGCACGCGAGAGCGCGGCCGCATGCGCTTCGAGGTGGAAGTCGCACTTGCCGCCGAAGCCGCCGCCGAGGTGGGTGACGACGACGCGCACGGCCGACTCGGGCAGCCCGAGCGTCAGCGCGACGCCGGCGCGCGCGAGGAACGGGACCTGCGTCGTCGTCCAGATCGTGACCGCGCCGTCGCGCCAGTCGGCCAGCACGGCGTGCGGCTCGATCGCGAGCGGGTGGGTCATGTCGGTCGCAAACGACTGCTCGACGACGGCGAACGCCGAAGCGAACCCCGCATCCACATCACCCTTCACGAGCGTCACGTGCGCGCAGTCGTTGGCGCTGCGCGTCTCCTCGCGGTCGATCGCGTACGAACGCCACGCGGGGTGCAGCGGAACCGCGTCCGCAGCCAACGCCGCCTCCGAGTCGAGCAGCGGCGGCAGGTCGTCCCACTCCGCGGAGATCAACCCCACCGCGGCATCAGCCTGCGCCCGCGTGTCGGCCGCGACCGCGGCGACGATCTCGCCCTCGTAGCGCGCGACCTCGTCGACGAACAGCGTGCGGTCGCGGACGCACATGCCGTAGCGCACGTCCGGCACGTCGACCTGCGTCAGCACGGCGCGCACCCCCGCGGCGGCCCGCGCCGCGCCCACGTCAAGCGACCGCAGCCGCGCATGCGGCCGACCGGCCAGCAGCAGCCGGGCGTGCAGCATGCCCGGCAGCTCCAGGTCGGCCGTGTAACGCGCCCGGCCCGACGCCTTCACGGCGCCGTCGGCCCGACCGCGGGCGCGCGCAGGCACCCGCGGACGGACGGCGGTGACGGTCGTCTGAGCCATGGCGTCAGGCGGCGGCCGCGATCAGCCGACGCCGTACTCCTTCGCCCACTTCGTCTTGAAGTAGGTCTCGTAGTCGGGGCCGTAGATCGGCGCCGGCCCGGAGGCGAGCGCGTTCTCTCTCGTGATCACGTACGGCTCCATGAACGGCAGCGAGTAGTCGTCGTAGATCGCCTCGCCCTGGTCGATCGAGTCGCCGCGGGTCCACTCGCGCAGCGCCTGGTCCATGCCGACCCAGACGGGCAGCGCCCAGGCGTAGTCGGCGACGGCGTCGGCTCTGCCGGAGCGGATGTCGGCGATCGTCTCGGGGCTGGAGAACATGCCGGCGACGACCGTTCTGCGCTCGCCCGGCTGCTTGGAGGCGACCGTCTGCGCCATCAGCGGCAGACAGAAGTCGCAGAGCGTCCACATGCCCGCGAGATCGGGGTTCTGCTCGAGCGTCTGACGAGTCGTGTTGAGCGTGTCCTGAACGGCGTTGGCGAGGTCGAGGTCGTGCTTGATCAGCTCGATCCCGCCGGCCGCCTCGATGTCGTCCTTGAGCTGGTTCTCCTCGTTGAGGCTGGCCACTCCGACGGTCGGCGCCGTGATCGCGAACAGTCTCTTCGGGTCGGCCGTGCTTCTCTCGTCCATCGCTCTGAAGAGCCACTCGTCGAGCGTTCTGGCGAGCGCGAAGCCGTCGATCCCGAGGTCGTTGATGTAGGGCGATCTGGTCGACGCCGAGCCGGTCCCGAACCACGGGATTCTTCTGTCACCGGCCTGCTTGACCGCCGAGCCCATCGGGCCCGGGTTCTGGCTGACCGAGAAGACGACGCTCGGGTTCTGCGAGACGATCGAGGTCGCGCACTGCGGGACCTTCTGCGCGTCGAAGTTCGGGTCGCAGACGTTGACTCTGTAGCCGAACAGGTCGCCGATCTCCTCGGCGGCCGCCTTGATCGCCTTGCTGGTGGCCGACTGCCCCGACAGCTGGATCACGCCGATCGATCTGCCGGTGGGCGGCTCGACCGGTTCGCCGGCGTCGGCCTCGCCGGCTCTGACGGCCTCCTCGGCCTCCTCGGGCGTGCCGGACCAGATGTAGCCGCCCGAGGCCTCTGCTCTGGGCGCCTCCGCCGGGGCGTCGGCGGCGGCCGTCGTGTCGGCCGGCGCGGCCGTCGTGGCGGCGCTGGTGTCGGCTGCGTCGTCGTCGGACGACCCGCAGCCGGCGACCGCGACACCCGCGACGAGCGCGAGCAGCACGGCCAACGCGGCACGCCGGAGCCTGGTGCCGGCACGCCACGCCTCTACGAAGCGATGCATGAGATGTTCCGTCCTTTGTTGCGAACCGGTGCCGCCCCGGACAGGGCGGCACCCCGTCTCACTGCGTCACGCGGCGGCGGCGTACGACAGCCGCACCAGCGCCTCCTCCGTGATCTCCTCACCCGCGACGGTCCCCGTCACGCGGCCCTCCTGCAGCGCGATCACGCGCGTGCAGAGGCCGACCAGCTCCGAGTAGTCCGACGAGATCACGATCGCCGCCCGCCCCTCGGCGGCGATCGCGCGGATGAGCGAGAACATCTCCTCCTTCGCCCCGACGTCGACCCCTTGGGCCGGCTCGTCGAAGATCAGCACGCGCTCGGAGCGCTGCAGCCACTTGGCCAGCACGACCTTCTGCTGGTTGCCGCCGGAGAGGCGCCGCACCTCCTGCGCGTCCGACGGCGTGCGGATCGCCAGCCGCTCGATCATCGCGCTCGTCGCACGCTTCTCGCTGGAACGCCGCGGCAGCGGCAGCAGTCTGCCGGCGCGGTGGCGGCCGAGCGAGGCGAGCGTGACGTTCTCGCGCACGTCGAAGTCGAGCACGAGCCCCTCGTGGCGGCGGTCCTCGGGCAGCAGCGCGATGCCGGCGCGGATCGCGTCGACCGGCGTTCTCGCGCGCAGCGCGGCGCCGTCGACCTCGATCGTGCCGGCGCTCGGGCGGTCGGCGCCGAAGACCATCCGCGCGACCTCGGTGCGGCCCGAGCCGACGAGCCCGGCGATCCCGAGGATCTCGCCGGCGTGCAGGTCGAAGCTGACGTCGGCGACGCGCGGCGGGCGCGCGAGGCCGCGCACGCGCAGCAGCGGCGTGGCGCCGTCGGCGACCTGCGGGGCCGGCGGCGCTCTGCGCTCGGCCGCGGCGGCGGCGCTGCCGGCGATCGCCTGCACGAGCGCGCCCTCGTCGAGGTCGCTGGTCGCGCGCTCCAGCGTCACGCGGCCGTCCTGCATCACGACGACGCGGTCGGTCAGCGAGACGATCTCGCCGAGCCGGTGGGAGACATAGACGACCGACTGGCCCTTGTCGCGCAGCCGTCGCACGATCGCGTGGAGGTGGCCGATCTCCTCGACCGTCAGCGAGACGCTCGGTTCGTCGAGCACCAGCACGCGCGCGTCGTGGTAGAGCGCGCGGGCGATCATCACGACGCGCTGCTCGACGCTGGAGAGGTCGCCGGCGTGCGCGTCGGGATCGATCTCGGCCTCCAGCTCGTCGAGCACCGCGGCGACCCGTCTGCGCAGCGGGCCGCGCGCGATCAGCAGGCCGGCGCGGCGCGGGTAGCGGGTCCCGAGCGCGACGTTCTCGGCGACCGTCAGCGAGGGGAAGTTGCCCAGCTCCTGATGGACGAAGGCGAGCCCGAGCTTGTGCGCGACGTGCGGCGCGTAGCCGGCGGGGAGCGGCTGGCCGTCGATCAGCACCTCGCCCTCGTCCGCGCTGGAGACGCCGGCGAGGACCTTGATCAGGCTGCTCTTGCCGGCGCCGTTCTTGCCGACGAGGCCGAGCACCTCGCCGCCGTGCAGGTCGAGGTCGGCGTGGTCGAGCGCGACGACGCCGGGGTAGCGCTTGACGAGCCCGCGCGCGGAGACGACCGGCGCGCCGCTCACTGCTCGCTCCCGCCGCGCACGAGCCGCGAGATCAGCACCGCGGCGGCGAGGATCCCGCCCTGGATGATCTGCACGAGCGGACCGCTGAGGCTGAGGATCGTCAGGCCGGTCCCGATGATCTGCAGGTAGAGCGCGCCGAGCGCGGTGCCGAGCGGCGTGAAGACGCCGACGCGGAACATGCTCGAGCCAAGGAAGGCGGCGGCGTACGCCGGCAGCAGCAGGCCGACACCGGTGTTGGGGTTGGCGGCGGCCGCCTGCGAGGTCATCAGCACGCCGGCGATCGCGGCGGTCAGACCGACGATCGCGAAGCCGACCGCGAGCAGCAGCCGCACGCGCAGGCCCGACAGCCGCGCCGCCTCGCGGTTGCCGCCGATCGCGTACATGTAGCGGCCGGGCTCGGTGTGGCGCAGCAGCACGTGCGCGATCAGCAGGACGGCGAGGCCGATGAAGACGACGTTGGAGAAGCCGAGGAAGGTGCCGTTGGCGATCTCGGCGTAGCCGGGCGCGATCCCCTCGAAGACGCTCTGGCTGTCGACGAGCTGCAGTCCGAGCCCGGTGAAGACCGTGCTCATCGCGATCGTGAGGATGAAGCTCGGCAGTCTCAGATAGGCGATCAGCACGCCCTGGCCGGCGCCGAGCGCGGTGCCGATCCCGAGCGTCAGGATGATCGCGACCCAGTAGTTCATCCCCTCGTACTGGGTCGAGAGGAGGACGACGACGATCGTCGCGCAGAGGCTGATGAGGCCGCCGACGGCGAGGTCGTACTCGTTCATCACGAGCACGACCGTGACCCCGAGCGCGACGATCAGCAGCGGCGCGCAGTCGCGCAGGATCCCCTTCATCGTCAGCGCGGTGAAGAACGAGTCGGGCCGCAGCAGGCTGAAGACGGCGAAGGTGATCACCATCGCCGCGAGCACGCCGTAGCGCGCCAGCACCGCCCGCACCTGCTGCGCCTGTGCGCGCTGCTGGGAGCGTCCGCCACCCGTGTCTGGAGCCGGTTGCCGTCTCGCGGTGAGGTCCGTCGCCATCGCCCATTCCTCTCGTGCCACATGCCGAGCCGAGCGCGGCCGCCGACGCGCGCCGCCGCGTCGGGACCGAGCGCGGGCGTGCACCATCGAGGGCGTCTCTGCTGTCTCCGTTCTCCTCCGACAGGCGGGCGGGGGCGCGCGACCTGCGCGACCTGCCCGTCACGGTCCGGGAGCGAGTCCCTGCGCGTCAGCCACCTGCGATCTGGGTGGGATCGACTGGCGTGCGACCGTGGTGGGCACGCTAGCGATATGCGTGATCAAATGTCAAGAATCTCGTACCAATTGAGCGTGCGGTCGAACCTTTCCTCTCCCGAAGGTGAGAGGTGAAAGGCGCGCGGAGGCTGCGAGTGATGGGGCGCGTCAGGCCGCGAGCGCGGCGGCGAGCGCGCCGCGGCCGTTGACCGCGAGCTTCACGAAGGCGCTCGCGAGATGGCTCTCGACCGTCTTCTCGCTGAGGAACAGCTCGGCCGCGATCGCGCGGTTGGTGGTGCCGCCGGCGGCCAGCTCGGCGACCTCGCGCTCGCGCGCGCTGAGCGCGGCGGCGCCGTCGAAGCGCCCGCCGCGGCCGCTGCGGTTGACGCGCCGCCCGATCCGCCGCAGCTCGCGCCGCGCCTCGCCGCGCAGCC
>NZ_JAWSTH010000051.1:0-42501 GCF_033542075.1 Conexibacter stalactiti | reverse complement strand
GTCGTCGGCGCCTCGACCGGCTCGGCCGGCAGCGTCGTCGCGGGCGGCTCGGTCGCCGGCGGCGTGGCGGTGGTCGCGGCCGGCGGGGGCGGCGTCGTCGCGGCGGCCGTCTGCGGCGGCTGGCCGGAGGGAAGCTCGGACGGCAGCGCCGTCGTGCCCGACTCGACCTGCGTCTGACCGGGCTCGGGCGTCGGCGTCGTCGGCGTCACGGCGACGGTCGTGCCGTCGGCCGGGGCGGCCGGCGGCGGAGTGGTCGCGGCCGTCGTCGTGGCCGGCGGCGTCTCGGCCGGCCCTCTCTCGGCCGCCTCGGTCGCGGCCGCGGACTTCGCGTCGGCTCTCGCCGCGGCCGGCTTGGTCGCGGCCGCTCTGACCGGCGCGTCGAGCGCGCGCTGGACCTGGGCCGGCGCGTCGCGGTAGATCGGCTGCGCCTGCACGTCGGCGGGCGCCTGCGCGACGACGGCGGGCGGCACGGCGGCGTCGCGCGGGACGCGATGCTCGATCTCGACGGCGCCGGCGGTCACCAGCGCGGCGGCGGCGAGGCCGGCGGCGGCCTTCGTCGCGACGGTCGACATGCCGGCGGAGATCAGGCCGCCGGTCGCGGAGCCCGCGACGGCGGAGCCAGCTGCGGCGCCGGCGGCGCCGGTCGCGCTCGCGCCGCCGCCCGCGCCGGCCGACAGGCCGAGGTGCGCGAGCACGACCTTTCTGAGCGCCAGCACGAAGCCGACGGGCATCACGGCGGCGAGCGCCTTGTTGGTCGAGCGCAGCTGCTGCTTGAAGCCGGCGCAGCTCGCGCACGTGCGGATGTGGCGGCGGACCGGCGGGGTGCTGCGGCGCTTGAGGCCCTCGGCGATCTCGCCCAGCTCGAGCCGGACCTCGTCGCAGGAGAGCTGGCGCGCCTCGGCGGCCTCGGCGAGCGAGACGCGGGCGCGCACCAGCAGCGACTTGACCGACGGGATCGTCGTCTCCATCGCCTCGGCGATCTGCTCGTAGGAGAGCGCGTCGATCTCGCGCAGCAGCAGCGCGGTCCGCTGCGTCTCCGGCAGGTCCTGCACGTCGGCGATCAGCTCGCGGAACTCTTCGCGCTTGTGGACCTTGTCCGCCGTCGTCGTGCCGTGCTCGGCGAGATGGACGTCCATCGAGTCGACGCCGATCGGCTGCTGGCGGCGCAGGTGGTTGAGGCTGCGGTTGCGCGCGATCCGGTAGAGCCACGGCCGCGCGTTGATCGGACGGTCGTCGGCGAGGATCGCGTTGAAGGCGGCGGCGAAGACCTCCTGCAGCACGTCCTCGGCGTCCTCCTTGGACCCGAGCATGTGGCGGCAGAACGCGAGCAGGCGCGCCTGGTAGCGGCTCACGAGCGCCTCGAAGGCGCCGTGGTTGCCACGACGGACGAGCGCGATCAGGCGCTCGTCGGACTGGAGCCGGAGCAGTGGCGACCGGCCGTTGATGCCGGCGACCCCGGCGTGTTTGAGTGCAGAGACTTCCACGCGTGATTTCCTCGCCTGTTGGGACACCGTAGCAGCGCCCGAGTTGCGGAAAAGGGCTTGAAACAGGCCGCCCGGACGGTGCTGCTGGCGCATGCGCGCGCGTCGGTTCAAGCGGTTGGACGCCACAACCGGTCCGCAGAGGGGCATAGGATGCGGCGCATCGTGGTCGCGCACGGGGTCGATCTGCTCGAACGAGAGGGCGAGCTGCGCGTGATCGAGCGCCAGCTCGACGACGCGATCGCGGGCGTCGGCTCGCTCGTCGTCGTCGAGGGCCCGGCCGGGATCGGCAAGACGACGCTGCTGCGCGCGGCGGTCGAACGGGCCCAGGAGCGCGGCATGAGCGTGCTGCGAGCGCGCGGCGGGGTGCTGGAGCTGCACCTCGAGTACGGCGTCGTGCGGCAGCTGCTGGAGCGGCCGGTGATGCGCGCCGACGCCGCCGAGCAAGCGCGCCTGCTCGCGGGTCCCGCGGCGCCGGCCGCGGCGGTGCTGGGGCTCGGCGAGCTGCCGCCGGACGCCGGGCCGGGCCACGACCCATCGGCCGGAATCCTCCACGGCCTCCACTGGCTGACCGCCAACCTCTCCGACGCCGGCCCGCTGCTGGTCGTGCTCGACGACGCCCACTGGGCCGACACGGCGTCGCTGCGCGCGGGCGGCTACCTCGCGCGGCGGCTCGAGGGCCTGCCGGTCGCGATGCTGGTCGGGGCGCGCGACGACGAGCCCGGTTCGCAGACGCAGCTGCTGGCCGAGCTGATGCAGGCGGCTGAGCCGACCTACCTGCACCCGGCGCCGCTCGGGGAGACGGCCGTCGCGACGGTGCTGCGGGAGGCGTTCGCGGGTCAGGAGCCGCCGGCGGCGCTCGTCCACGCCTGCCGCGGCGCCAGCGGCGGCAACCCCTTCTTCCTGACCGAGCTGGCGGCGGAGCTGGCCGCCGTGCACCCTTCGCCGGCCGATCCGGCGCCCGAGTCGGTTGGTCGGATCGGCCCGCTCGCGGTGCAGCGCTCGCTGCTGCTGCGACTCGGCCGCCTCGGCGAGGACCCGCGCAGGCTGGCGCGCGCGATCGCGACGCTCGGCGGCGAGGGCGAGCTGCGCCACGCGGTCGCGGTCGCGGGGCTCGAGCCGGCCGCGGGCGCCGCCGCGGCCGATGCGCTCGTCGCCGCCGGGATCCTCGAACGGCGCCGTCCGCTGCGGATGGTCCATCCGCTCGTGCGCGCGGTCGTCGCCGGGGACGCGACGCCGGCCGACCAGGCGGCGGCGCACCGTCGCGCCTTCGAGGCGCTGCGCGCCGACGGCGTCCACGACGAGCTGGTGCTGCCGCACGCGCTCGGCGCCGAGCCGGCCGGTGACGCCGAGCTGGTCGCGCTGCTGCGCCGCCTCGGCGAGCGAGCGGCGCGGACCGGCACGCCCGGCACCGCGATCGTCCACCTGCGGCGGGCGCTGGAGGAGCCGCCGGCCGCGCCGGAGCGGCCGCTGCTGCTGGCCCAGCTCGGCTCGGCCGAGGTCCGCCAGGGCGCCTTCGCCGACGGCCTCGGGCACCTCGACCAGGCACTCGCGCTGCTGCCCGGCGGCGAGCTGGAGCCGCGGATCGCGATCCACCGCGAGCGCACCTTCGCCGCCTTCGCGAGCGCCGGCATGGGCGAGGCGCGGCGGCTGGTCGGTGACGCGCTCGCCGAGCTCGACGGCGCCGCCGGCGACTCCGACGCCGCGCTGCAGCTGGAGGCCGACCTCGCGCTGCTGGCGTGGCTGTCGGGCGGCGACCACCGGCTGGAGCTGCGCCGCCACCTCGGCGTCGCCGGCGAGACGCGCGCGGAGCGCACGATGCTGGCGCTGCTGGCGCAGGCCGAGCACGCCGACGGCGCCGCGCCGGAGGTCGTCGTCGAGCTGGCGACACGCGCGCTCGGGGACGGCCGCCTGATCGCGCAGGACACCTCCGAGGCGCTCTCCTGGTACATGGCGACGTACGCCCTGCTGACGTGCGAGGCGCACGACGAGGCGCGCGCGACGATCGCCGCCGCGCTCGCCGACGGGCAGCGGCGCGGCTCCGCCTTCGCGCGCGCCGGAGCGCTCGGGACACGGGCGGTGCTGGCGCTGAACGAGGGCCGTCCCCGCGACGCCGAGGCCGACGCGCGCACGGCCGCCGCCGGCGCGATCCCGCCGATCATGGTCCCGGTCAACGCCAGCTACGTGGCGCTCGCGCTCGTCGACCAGGGCGAGCTGGACGGCGCCGCCGAGCACCTGCGCGCGGCCGGCCTGGAGCACGGGCCGGGCGGCCCGACGGTGCTGCGCTGGATCCCGTGGGCGCGGGCGCGGCTGCACGAGGCGCAGGGGAACCTGGCGGCCGTGCGCCTCGACGTCGCGCCGCTGGAGGAGGACGACGCCGCCGGGCGCCCGATGCGCGCGCTGGCGTGGCGTGCGCTGCTGGCGCGTGCGCTCGTGCGCGGCGGCGAGCAAGCCGAAGAGGCGCGCACGCTCGCCGCCGACCACCTCGACTGGGCCCGCCGCTGGAACCGCCCGGGCGCGCTCGGCGTCGCGCTGCGGGCGGCGGCGCTGACGCGGCCGGAGGGGGAGCGGATCGCCGTGCTTGAAGAGGCGGTGCAGACGCTCGCGAGCGGATCGCTTGCGACCGAGCAGGCGCGCGCCGGTCTCGACCTCGGCGTCGCGCTGCTGCGCGGCGGTCGCCGCGACGACGGGCGCGCGGCGCTGGAGCAAGCGCTCGACGTCGCCGTCGACCGCGGCGCGCGCGACGTCGCGCAGCGGGTTGCGCAAGCGCTGGAGGCCGCGGGTGCGCCCGCTCGCCGGCTGCGCTTCGACGAGCTGACCGCGTCGGAGCGACGCGTCGCCGAGCACGCCGCCGCCGGGCGCACCAACCGCGAGATCGCGGAGGAGCTGTTCGTGACGCCGAAGACGGTCGAGAACCACCTCACGCGCGTCTACGCGAAGCTCGGGCTCGGCTCGCGCCGCGAGCTGGCCGACGCGCTGTAGAGCCGGTCGAGGACCCCCCAAGGGGGCAAGACAGGGGGTCGTCCCTCACGACGCGGCGGCGCCAACCCGGGAGGCTGCTCGACGTGTCCTCCCCCGAACCGATCGACCTCCACTGCGAGATCGACTCCCTCGAGGAGCCGATCAGCGGCAGGATCGGCAACCGGCGGGGCAGGTGCGTCGAGTTCCGCGGCTGGATCGAGCTGGCCGCGGTGCTGACCGACGTCGCCGAGGACGCGCGCAGCGAAACGTCCACCACCCGAAGCGAGGAGCACCCCCATGACCGCCTCTGACCAGCCGCGCCGCCGTCGTCTGCCCAAGCCCGCGACCGTGATCGCCGGTGTCGCGCTGTTCGCCGCGATCGGCGGGACCGCGACAGCCGCCACCACCCTGATCGACGGCAAGAACATCAGAGCCGGCACGATCACCGCCAAGCAGGTGAAGAACGGCTCGCTCGGCACCGCCGACCTCAGCAGAGCGGCGCGCGCGGCGCTGAGAGGCGCCAGAGGCGCGACCGGTGCTCAGGGCGCCGCCGGCGCGACCGGCGCGGCTGGGCCGCAGGGCGCCGTCGGGCCGCAGGGCACGCCCGGCGCGCAGGGGCCGCAGGGCATCGTCGGGCCGCAGGGCCCGGCCGGCGCCGACGGCGTGATCGACCCGCAGTCGGCGGCTCCGGCCAACAGCGTCAACCTCACGCCGGACGACGACGTCCTCGTGATCAACAAGGCGGTGCCGAGCGACACCTATGCCGTCTTCGTGAAGGTCAACCTGTTCTCGAACAGAGGCGACAGAATCCTCGGCTGCCGACTGGTGTCAGGGGCGACCGAGCTTGACAGCGTGCAGTGGACGTCGCCCGCCGACAACTACCGCGCCCCGATCTCGCTGCAGGCCGTGACTCCGACCGCGACGACCTCGCTGAGAGTGATCTGCAACGCGCCCGCCGGCGTCACCGGCTCGGCCTACGACGTCAAGCTGACCGCGCTCCCGGTCGGCTGAGCCGGCGGGGACGGCGCGGCGGCGGGAGCCGTCGGCGCGCCGTCGCCTCGGTGATCAGCAGGGCGACCGCGACCGGCACCGTCGCCGGCAGCGTGTCGAGCACGAGGAAGAGCGCGTCGTAGGCGAGCGAGAGGCCGAAGACGAGCAGCGCGATGCGACCCTGGCGGCGCCCCTCCGCCGCCAGCAGCGCGCCGAAGACGCCGGCGATGAAGTAGTCGCCGTAGCCGATCACGGCGTGCCCGAAGTGGGCTCGCTGCAGCTGCGGCAGCTCGGCCGGCGGCGCCGCCGCGTTGAGCACGGCCGAGGCCGGCTGGAGCGTCTCGGCGCCGATCAGGATCACGTCGGCGACCGCCATCAGCACGATCCCGACCTTCAGCCAGCCGTGGGGCGCGACGGTGACGAGCAGCACCCCGAGCGTCACGCACGAGAGGCCGCTCAGCAGCGTCCCGGCCAGCTCGCCCGCGAGGTGCTCCTGCGCCTGCCAGGCGACGAGGAACAGCACGGCCGCCAGCGGCGCCAGCCACGGCCGCCCGCCGTGCATCGTCCAGCCGAGCGCGGCGGCCGCCAGCGGCGGGATCGCCAGCAGCGCGACCCACGTCAGCACGTCGGCGGTCCCGCTCTGGGCGTTGATCGCCCACACGACGCCGGCGATCGAGAGCAGCGGCACGAGCGCCCACCAGGGGCTCCGCAGCCGTTCGGCGAGCCGTTCGAGCACCGGCACGGAGTGCGCCCGCGGCAGCGCGACGGCGGCCGCCTGGACCCCGATCAGGACGATGTTGGAGGCGAGAAATTCACGCGTCACGTTCCGAATGATGGACGACGAATTCCGTTAGCACGTCCTCGGTCTGGAGGGACCCCCCCAAAAGGGGGTTTGTCACACAATCCAGACTTTGAAAGCCCTCTCGCTACCCTCAAGGTCAGCCTATGTCTTCCTCCGTATCCAGTTCCGTAGCCAAGCCCCGCTCCACGAATCGCCGTGAACGGCGACGAGGGGGAGACGGGGCACCGGACTCCGGACACGGACTCGACCTCTACGAGCAGATGCTGCTGATCCGTCTGTTCGAGGAGGAGGTCGAGCGGCAGTACAAGCGCGCGAGAATCGGCGGCTACTGTCACCTCGCGTCGGGCCAGGAGGGCGCCACCGTCGGCGCCGTCCATCCGATGAGAGACGAGGACCTGCTCTTCTCCTCGTACCGCACTCATGGTCTCGCGCTCGCCAAGGGCGTCGATCCCGACCAGGTGATGGGCGAGCTGTTCGGCCGCGAGGGCGGCTCCGCGCACGGTCGCGGCGGGTCGATGCACCTGCTCGACTACTCCAGAGGCTACCTCGGCGGCTGGGGCATCGTCGCCGGTCAGCTGCCGCTCGCCGTCGGCGCGGCGCTGGAGATCTCCTACCGTGACAAGAGAGCCGCGGTCATGTGCGAGCTCGGCGACGCGGCGACCAACATGGGCGCCTGGCACGAGGCGCTCAACCTCGCGGCGATCTGGGATCTGCCGCTCGTGACGCTCGTCTTCAACAACAGATACGGCATGGGCACGACCGTCGAGAAGGCCTCCGGCGAGCCCGAGCTGTACAAGCGTGCCGCCGCCTTCCGCATGCACGGCGAGCGCGTCGACGGACAGGACGTCGAGGCCGTCCTCTCCGCCGCCGATCGGCTGCTCACGCGCGCCCGCGAGGAGCGCAAGCCGGCCGTGCTGGAGATCATCACCTACCGCTACCGCGGCCACTCCGTCGCTGACGCCGGTACTGCGTACCGCACGCAGGAGGAGATGGAGGAGTGGAGAAAGCGCGACCCGATCGAGCTGTACCGCCAGCGGCTGCTCGACGAGCGCCGCGCCGGCGAGTCGCAGATCGAGGCGATCAGAGCGCGCGTCGAGAAGCGCGTCGAGCAGGCGGTCGAGGCCGCTGAGGCGAGCCCGGAGCCGCCCGTCAGCTCCCTCTCCCAGCACCTCTACGGGGACCCGAAGAGCGCTGAGCAGTTCTCGCGCATGAGCCCCGGCAGCCCGTTCGGCGAGCGCGAGCTCGTCCTGGAAGGACTTGGCAGATGAGCGCCACCACCGCACCGTCGACGACCACGATGACCTACCGCGAGGCGGTCCGCCTCGGGCTGCGCGAGGAGCTGCTGCGCGACGAGGACGTCTTCCTGATGGGCGAGGAGATCGGCGTCTTCGAGGGCTCCTACAAGGTCACCGCCGGCCTCTTCAGAGAGTTCGGGCCGATCCGCGTGCGCGAGACGCCCATCTCGGAGGAGGGCTTCGTCGGCGCCGGCATCGGCGCGGCGATGATGGGCCTGCGCCCGGTCGTCGAGATCATGACGCTGAACTTCATCCTCGTCGCGATGGATCAGGTCGTGAACCACGCCGCGAAGATCCGCTACATGTTCGGCGGCGAGGTCGGCTGCCCGCTCGTGATCCGCACGCCCAACGGCGGCGGCTCGCAGCTGACGGCGCAGCACTCGCAGAGCTTCGAGGTCTTCTTCGCGCACACGCCTGGCATGAAGGTCGTCGCGCCGAGCACCCCGGCCGACGCCCACGGCCTGCTGAAGGCCGCGATCCGCGACGACGACCCGATCCTGGTCGTCGAGAACCTGCAGTCGTACAAGGTCAGAGGCGAGGTCCCCAACGACCCCGACCACGTCGTCGAGATCGGCAAGGCCGCGATCACGCGCGAGGGCAGCGACATCACGCTCGTCGCGCATTCGTTCGCGGCGACGCGCGCGCTGAGAGTGGCCGAGAGACTGAAGCGCGACCACGGCGTCAACGCCGAGGTCGTCGACCTGCGCTCACTGCGCCCGCTCGACGTCGAGACGGTCGCGAAGTCGATCCAGAAGACCAACCGCGCGCTCTGCGTCGACGAGGGCTGGGCGACCTACGGCATCAGCGCCGAGATCGCCTCGCGGATCCAGCGCGCCTGCTTCGACGACCTCGATGCGCCGATCGAGCGCGTCGGCCTCGCCGAGGTGCCGATGCCGTACGCGAAGCAGCTCGAGAGAGCGGCGATCGTCAACGACGACAAGATCGAGGCGGCGGCGCTGAGCGTGCTGGGCCTCGGCCCGGACGTCTTTTCCTTCTGATCCGTCACGTCGGGTCGTCGAGGGTGGCATCCTTGCGGTGCCCCCTCCGGCCCGGGTGGCGGAATCGGTAGACGCCGCCGACTTAAAATCGGCTGTCCTCACGGACGTGCGGGTTCGAGTCCCGCCCCGGGTACTTCAGCGCCGGCTCACGCGGACGGGTCCGCGAGCACCGAGTCGAGCAGGCCGGGGAAGCGGGCGTCGAGATCCTCGCGCCGCAGACGGAGCGCGATCTTGCGTCCTTCGGGGCGCTCCCACGTCACGCCGCTCTCGCGCAGCACGCGCCAGTGCGTCGTCATCGTCGACTTCGGCACCTCGGGGACGATCTCGCCGCAGATGCACTCGTCGGCGTCGGCGAGCACCCTGACGGCCCGCAGGCGCAGCGGATGGCCGAGCGCCGACAGCACGCTCACCAGCTCGATCTCGTCGGCCTTTGGGTGGGGGAGCGGCTTCACGAGAAAGATTGTACGCCTTCCTCGTACGATTTTTCCGCGAGGCCTTGACAGCGAGAGGTCATTATACGATTGTCCCGTACAGTCGTACTGAGTCTTCCCTCCTCTCCGTCAAGGAGCCGCACATGTCCTTCGCATCCCCGCCGCGGGCGGCTCGCCCGCGCCATCGCGGCTGGGCGCTCGCGCTGCTCGCGTTCGCCCAGCTGATCATCGCCCTCGACTACACGATCGTCTACGTCGCGCTGCCCGAGATCGGCACCCAGCTCGACTTCTCGGGCCACACGCTGCAATGGGTCGTCAGCGGCTACGCCGTCGCCTTCGGCGGCTTCCTGCTGCTCGGCGGACGCGCCGCCGACGCGCTCGGCCGCCGCCGCATGTTCGTGCTCGCGCTGCTGCTCTACGCCGGCTCGTCGCTGCTCGGCGGGCTCGCGAGCGGCGCCGAGCTGCTCGTCGCGGCCCGCGTCATACAGGGGATCGGCGGTGCGCTGCTGTTCCCCGCGACGCTCTCGCTCGTCAACACCACCTTCGCCGAGGGCCGCGAGCGCAACCGCGCGCTCGCCGTCTGGGGCACCGCGGGCGCCACCGGCCTCTCGCTCGGCTCGCTGCTCGGCGGCGCGCTGACAGAGGCGTTCGGCTGGGAGGCCGTCTTCTTCGTCAACGTGCCGCTGGCGGCCGTCGTCGCGCTGCTCGCCTTCCGCTACATCCCGCGCGACGCCGTGCGCAAGCGCGGCCGCAGCTTCGACCTCCCCGGCGCGCTGACCGCGACCGGCGGTGTCACGCTGCTGGTGATCGCGCTCGTGCAGGGGCCGGAGTCCGGCTGGGGCTCGACCGAGGTGCTCGGCGCGGGCGCGCTCGCGGTCGCGCTGCTCGGGCTCTTCGTCGCGATCGAGGCGCGCAGCCGGGAGCCGCTGATGCCGCTGCGCCTGTTCGTCAACCGCAGCCTCAGCTCAGCGATGGCGGTGACCTTCGTCTTCATGGGCACGCTCGGCGCGCTGCCGTACTTCCTCACGCTCTACTTCCAGACCGTCCACGGCTACGGCGCGCTGACGACCGGCCTCGCCTTCCTCGGCCCGTCCCTGTCGATCGCGACCGGCACGATCCTCGGTGAGCGGCTGATCGCCAGATACGGCATGCGCGCGACGCTCGCCGGCGGCCTCGCGGCCGGCGCCGGCGGCCTCGCCGTGCTCGCCGCCGCGATGTCGGCCGACGCCAGCTACCTCGCGCTGCTCCCGGGGATCGTGATCCTGGGCGTCGGTCAGGGCGTCGCGTGGACCGGCATGTGGATCGCGGCCGGCAACGGCGTCGCGGAGCGTGAGCAGGGGATCGCCTCCGGGATGGCCTCGACGACGCAGCAGGTCGGCGCCGCGGTCGGCCTCGCGCTGCTGATCGCGATCTCCGCCGACGGCCTCGACGGCCTGTCCGGCGAGTCGCTGCGAACCGCGACCGCTGATGGGCTGCAGAGCGCGGTCTACGTCTCCGCCGCCGGGCTGCTGCTGGGCGTGCTCGCGACGCTGGGACTGCGCCGTTCGCAGCCGGAGCCGGCCGCGGTGGCGGTGTCAGCCCGGTAGCTTCGCGGCATGGGCGACGTGAACGTGCGGCTGCAGCCGCGCTCGAAGAGATCCGAGGTCGTCGGCGTGCGCGAGGGGGCGCTGCTGGTGCGCGTCACGGCGCCGCCGGTCGACGGCAAGGCCAACGCGGCGCTCTGCAAGCTGCTGGCCAAGACGCTCGGCGTGCCGCCGACGACCGTCGCCGTCGTACGTGGCTCGTCGGCGCGCGACAAGGTCGTGCGGGTGGACGGAATCGAGACATCGATCCTGATGCACCGACTCTCCGACGCGCACTGAGCGTCCGAATCCGGACGATCCTTGACGCGGGGGCGTAACGTAGGACGAGTGAACGGCGTGTGCGGAGCGCGCCGTGCAGCCGCCGGAGGGCGGCTGCACTGGCTTACGCGTAGGTGTGGCTGGTCAGGCGACCGCGGCTTCGGCACGCGTGACGACCGGCGTGAGGCCGTCGAGCACGGCGTCGGTCAGTCTCGCGTCGCCGCTGATCTCGAGGCCGTCGCGCGTGCCGTCGGGCACGAGCGCGTCGACCCAGGCACGCTCCGTCCCGCTGACGCGGGCGGCGGCGTCGGCGTCGGCACGCTCTTCGAGCGTGACCTCGCCTCTCTTGACGGTGATCAGGTAGACCCTGTCCTCGCCATCCTTCGAGCGCTGCTGGACGTTGAGCTCCAGCGACCCCTTGAGCGACTTCGGCAGCGTCAGCAGCCCGGGAGCGAGCCGGAAGACGGCGCCGATGTCGATCGCCTCGCCGCGACGCGGCTCGGTCCACGACCACTCGTAGCCCCAGCGGGCGAGAGCGGCGAGAACAGGGATCAGGTCGCGCGCGCGCTCGGTCAGCTCGTAGTCCACGCGCGGCGGGACCTCGCGGTACCGCTGGCGGGTGAGCAGGCCGTCGGCGACCATGCGGTTGAGTCGGGAGCGAAGCTGCTCGGTCGAGATCCCCGGCAGGGTCCGCTGCAGCTCAACGAAGCGTCGCGGACCGCTGACGAGATCGCGGACGATGAGCAGCGTCCACTTGTCGCCGACGAGATCAAGTGCCCGGGCATCCGGAGACCACTGGTCGTACGGATGGCGTTTGGGCGGGGGAGCGGGTGAAATGGGGAACCTCCGGTGGGACGAGAGCGGGGCGACCTACCTACCGTGATGCAGATTAACCGACTGACGGGTAGCCGCGAAGCCGAGATGCGAAAAATGCGCCAGAAACGCGCCAACATGGGCCTTCCTGTCGCATTTACCGGGGAAGAGAGCGACGATACGGCCATCGCATCGACGACCCTTACGGCGTACGGTGCGGGACAAGCAGCTTGCGCAGGAGGTCCGGGCTGATGGGCGATGTGATCCAGCTGGTGCGGCGTCGACCGATTCCGCGTGACCGTGCGGGCGGTGTGACGTTCTTCTTCGACTTGGCGTGTCCGTACACCTATTTGGCTGCCGAGCGACTCGATCGGCGCTTCTGCGGCGCCCGTTGGCGGCCGGCCGCCGGGCGCCATCTCGCCGGCAGTCCGCTGGTCGCCTCCGCGCGCGCGAACGAGACGGGCGCCCCCGACGCGCGCGCGATGCACGCCGTCGAGCTGCGCGCGCGTGAGCTGCACATGCCGCTGGTATGGCCCGAGCGCTTCCCGGCGCAGGTCCCGCACGCGATGCGGGCGGCGACCCACGCGGCCGAGCGCGGTCGCGCGCAGGCGTTCGCGATCGCCGTCGGCCGGCTGGCCTTCTGCGGCGGTTTCGATGTCGAGGATCCGCGCATGCTCGCCGAGGCGGCGGCCGCCGCCGGCCTCGACGTCGACGAGACGCTCGACGCCGCCGGCGACGAGTGGCGCGATCGCGAGATCGAGGCAGCGGGCCGCGCGCTCTGGGTCGACGGCGGCACGACGCTGCCGGCGGTCCGTCACGAAGGCGGCCTCTTCTGCGGAGAACATGGCGTCACGGCAGCCATCTTCTCGCTGCCGGCGGTCGTCAACGCGTGGCCCGGCCGCTGAGCGACGCCAAGATGTGTTCAGCTTGCTGAACACATCCTCATAGGGGCGGAGTTCGGATCCGGGGCTCGCGCTGTCACAATCCCTGGTGGGATGGACCGGGTACTGCGATACGCCTATCGCCGACTCGGCCGGCGATATCCGCTGACTGTCGTCGTTCTGCAGTTCCAGATCGCCCACCTGCTGGCACTCGGCGGGATCGTGCTGCTGCGGCTCTACCAGCCGATGAGCAACCGCTCCTTCGTGCTCCTGCTGGTGGTGGCGACGGTGCTCGTGGCACTCGACAACGTGAGCTCGACGATGCTCGCGCGGCGGCTGTTGCGGCCGGTCGGGAGCTGGCTGGACGGCGCGAGGGACCGCAAGGCGACTGCGGCGGCTTGGCGTGCGCTGGCGTCGCTGCCGAGCGACTACACGCGACGCGTGCCGACGGTGCCGATCGCGCTCGTGATCGTGCCGTTCGCCGTCTTCGCGACGCTCGAGCTGGAGCTGAAGGCGCTCTCGGCGCTGGCGATCCTGATGGGAATGCTGCTGACGCTGGCCTACGGCGCGGTGCTGCGCTTCTTCTTCCTCGAGTCGCTGCTGCGGCCGGTGCTGGAGGACGTCGCGCTGCACATGCCCGACGACTTCGACCCCGGCCGCGCCGGCGTCTCGCTGCGCAGACGGCTGCTGATCGGCCTGCCGGCGATCAACATCCTCACGGGCGTGATCGTCGCCGGGATCGAGATGAACCGCCACGGCGCGCGGCTCGACGACATCGGCCCGGCGGTCGTGATCGCGGTCGCGGTCGCCTTCCTGATCTCGGTCGAGCTGACGATCCTGCTGGCGCGCTCGATCTTCGATCCGATCGATCAGCTGCGCTCGGCGACCGAGCGCGTCGGCCGCGGCGACCTGTCGACGCGCGTACCGGTCGTCTCGACCGACGAGACCGGCCGCCTGGCGCGCTCCTTCAACGACATGGTCGCCGGCCTCTCCGAGCGGGAGCGGCTGCACGAGGCGTTCGACGCCTACGTCGGCCCGGACGTCGCCGAGATGGTGCTGCGCGACGGCACCCATCTCGACGGCAAGGAGCAGGTCGTCACGGTGCTGAGCCTCGACATCCGCGACTTCACGCAGAAGGCGGAGAGAGCGACGCCGCGCCGCGTCGTCGACTTCCTCAACGAGTTCTTCGGGATGGTCGTCCCGATCATCGAGCACCACGGCGGCCGCGCCGACAAGTACGTCGGCGACGGCCTGCTGGCGATCTTCGGCACGCCCGAGCCGCTGCCCGACCACGCCGACCGTGCCGTCGCGGCGGCGCTGGAGGTGGCGGTGGCGGTGCGCGACCGCTACGACGACCTGCGCGTCGGCATCGGCGTCAACTCCGGGCCGGTGATCGCGGGCACGATCGGCGGCGGCGGCCACGTCGAGTTCACCGTCATCGGCGATCCGGTCAACACCGCCGACCGCGTCGAGCAGGTGACGCGTCAGACCGGCGACACGGTGCTCGTGACGGAGGCGACGCGGAGACTGCTGAGACGGGACCACGGCCGCTTCGAGAACCGGCCGGCGGTGCCGCTGAAGGGCAAGACCGAGAGAGTCCAGCTGTGGGCGCCGAAGGCCGTCAGCGCGACCGCGGGCGGCTCGCCCGACGGCACGGAGCGTGTCAGTGCTCCGACCAGTTCAACCGATCGAACAGAATCGAGCGATCGCGACGGCCGTGACTCCCGCGACGGACGCGTGCCGGCGCCCGACGCGGCCTCCGAGGTCGGGGCCTGAGCCGGTCTCAGAACGCGGAAGAGGCCCGGAGTCCTTCCGGGCCTCTTCCTGTCGACGGCTCCTTGGGGGACGGGCGAGGTCGGGGGTCCATGCCCGTCCGGAGCGGTGCGTCGCTGGCCGGACGTTGGGAGGCGCCGAGGTCGGTCGGCTCATCCGGCCTGTGTCGGGATCGAAGGAGGTCGTGCCATCTCCTCGTCCTGAGAGTGATATTGCGCGCATGTGGTTGTTGGTGCAACCCTGGAAATGAGCGTCATACGATGCTCATACGGCCTCAAAAAGTTGTACATAGCGGCGCATAGCTGCGTACCAGCTCATCTCGGGTCCGTCAGCATTAGAGTCGGCGCATGTCAACGGACACGCAGCAGGAGACGCGGCTGCACGGCGGCAGGCTGATCGCTCGCCGCCTCAAGGCCCACGGCGTCACGAAGCTCTTCACGCTCTCGGGCGGCCACATCTTCCCGATCTACGACGGCTGTCGTGACGAGGGCATCGACATCGTCGACGTGCGCCACGAGCAGGCCGCGGCCTTCGCCGCGGAGGGCTGGGCGAAGGTCACGCGCACGCCCGGCGTCGCCGCCGTCACGGCCGGCCCCGGCGTCACCAACTCGATCAGCGCGATCGCATCCGCGCAGTCGAACAACTCGCCCGTGCTCGTGCTCGGCGGCCGCGCGCCGGCGTTGCGCTGGGGACGCGGCTCGTTGCAGGAGATCGACCACGTGCCGTTCGTGCGGCCGTTGACGAAGCTCGCCGCGACGCCCGACACGACCGCCGAGATCCCCGGGCTCGTCGACGAAGCGCTGGCGACCGCGATCGCGCCGCACTCCGGCCCGACCTTCCTCGACTTCCCGATGGACCACGTCTTCAGCGAGGCGGAGGAGCCGGCCAGCGACGCGACGCTGCCGACCCCGCATCTCGGCGCCGGCGCCGATGGCAACGCGATCGAGCGCGCCGGTGCGCTGCTGGCGCAGGCCGAGCGGCCGGTCATCATGGCCGGCACCAACCTCTATTGGGGCCACGGAGAGGTCGCGCTGAGAGCGCTCGTCGAGCAGCTCGGGATCCCGGTCTTCCTCAACGGTCTCGCGCGCGGCTGCGTGCCGGCCGACCATGAGCTGTTCTTCTCACGCGCGCGCGGGACGGCGCTGAAGGGCGCTGACGTCGCGCTCGTGATCGGTGTGCCGATGGACTTCCGGCTCGGCTTCGGCGACTCGTTCGGGCCCGAGACAGAGCTGATCGCGATCGACGTCGCCGAACCGGTGCGCGAGCATCCGCGGCCCGTCGCCGCCGAGCTGTACGGCGCGCTGCCCGCGACGCTTGACGCGCTGCGCGTCGCGGCCGCCGGCGGCCCCGACCGCTCGGGCTGGCACGAGCAGCTGCGCAAGGTCGAGGAGGAGAAGCACGCCGCCGAGGCGATCGAGCTCAACGACGAGCGCGCGCCGTTGCACCCGATGCGCGTCTACGCCGGCCTCGCCGAGGTGATCGATCGCAACGCGATCATCGTCTGCGACGGCGGCGACTTCGTCTCCTACGCGGGCCGCGTCGTCGACTCCTATGAGCCCGGCTGCTGGCTCGACCCGGGGCCGTTCGGCTGCCTCGGCACCGGTCCCGGCTACGCGCTCGCGGCGAAGCTGGCGAGACCGGAACGGCAGGTCGTGCTGCTGCTCGGCGACGGCGCCTTCGGCTTCTCCGGCCTCGAGTTCGACACGCTCGCGCGTCATGGCGTCAACGTCGTCGGCCTGATGGGCAACAACGGCATCTGGGCGCTGGAGAAGCACCCGATGGAGTTCCTCTACGGCTACTCGGTCGCGGCCGAGCTGCGGCCCGAGACGCGCTACGACGAGGTCGTCAGAGCGCTCGGCGGCCACGGAGAGCTGGTCGAGCGGCCGGAGCAGCTGCGCGGCGCGCTGGAGCGGTCGTTCTCGGCAGGCGTCCCGGCGCTGGTCAACGCGATCACCGACCCGACGGTCGTCTACCCGCGCAAGTCGAATCTCGCGTAGGGCCGCGGCGTCCGTGAGGCGCCGCTCACCTGCCCGCTGATACAGCGCCGTACCCAAAAAAAGAGGAAACCGCCCGCATCATGCGGACGGCTTCCTCGAAGTGGCCCCATCAGGACGGGCAGGGGTACGTGCCTTGAAAGGGCCTTTTAGGTGGCCCAGACGGCGGGAGGCGCCGTTTTTTACGCGGCTTCGCCTGGACCTATGGGTCGGGCAGCCGACTCGCTTGCACGAACCCGATGCCCGACAGGCCGATATTGCCCGAGGGGTTCGCATTCAAACAATCGAACATTCGTCCAGGTTCGTTTCCGGCCTGGACACGATGGGGTAGATGCAGCGGTTTGCGCTGATTCAGGTGGCGCGTGCGCGTTCGAGCATCGCGCCGTGCAGGATGTCGTGCTCGGAGACCTCGACGCTCCCGATCCCGAAGAATCGAAGCACCTCGATCAGGATGATGATGCCCGCAACGATGGTCGGCGCGCGGTCAGGATGCAGACCAGCGACCTCGCGGCGCTCGGCGAGCGGCAGCTGCGCCAGTCGTGCAAGCTCGAACTCGGCATCGCTCAGCTCCACGACGTAGCCGTGCACCCGGGCCGGGTCGTACGGCTCCAGCCGCTGCGCGATCGCGGCCAGCGAGGTGGCCGTGCCGGCGACGCCGATCGCGCGTTGGGCGTCGTCGCGAACGGCGACGGGGATCTGCGCGTGCAGGATCGCCCGCACGTCATCGGCGAGCGCCTGCAACTCGGCCGGTCGCGGCGGGTCGCTGCGGATGTGGCGCTCGGTCTGACGCACGACGCCGAGCTGTGTGGAGACGTGGAAGTCGACGTGTCCCTGATGGCCGACGACCAGCTCTGTCGAACCGCCGCCGATGTCGAAGACGAGCAGCGGGGTGCGATCAGCGGGATCGCGGTCGTGCGTGGCGCCGAGGAAGGTCAGCTGCGCCTCGCGCTCGCCGGCGATCGTCTGCGCGTCGAGCCCGAACCGCTCGCGCACGATCGTGGTGAAGTCGGCGCCGTTGGCGGCGTCGCGCACCGCGCTGGTGAGGACCGCCAGGCGCGCGTCGGCCGGGACGTCGGCGGCGTCGAGCGCGTCGCGGTAGGCGCCGAGCGTCGCGAAGACGCGCTCCATCGCGGCGTCGGAGAGGCGGCCGCTGGCGTCGACGCCAGCGCCGAGATGGGTGACCTGCGAGCGGCGGTCGCGCTCGGCGATGCGGCCGTCGGGCAGGACGTCGGCGATCAGCAGCCGCGTCGAGTTGGTGCCGATGTCGACGACGCCGACGCGCATCGTTCAGGCGGCGTGGGTGGGAGAGGGCATCGGCGGCGAGACCGCCTGCGGCAGCGGCCGGCCGGCGAGGCCGGCGAGCACGTTGTCGACGGCGATCTCGCTCATGCGCGTGCGCGTGCGCGTGGTTGCGGAGCCGATGTGCGGGACGACGAGCACGTTCGGCGCCTGCAGCAGCGGGTGGTCGGCCGGCAGCGGTTCGGGGTCGGTGACGTCGAGCGCGGCGCCGCCGATCGTGCCGGCGTGCAGCGCCGCGGTCAGCGCGTCGGTGTCGACGACTCCGCCGCGTGCCGTGTTGACGAGGATCGCCGTCGGCTTCATCCGCCGCAGCGCCGCGGCGTCGATCAGGTGGCGGGTCGCGGGCGTCAGCGGCACGTGCAGCGAGACGAAGTCGGAGCGCTCCAGCAGCTCCGGCAGCGGGGTGCCGGCGCGGCTGGTCGATCTCAGCACCGTCATGTCGAAGCCGGCCGCGCGCCGCGCGACCGCCTCGCCGATGCGGCCGGCGCCGACGATCCCGAGCGTCGCGCCCGCGACGTCGTGGCCGAGGTAGCCGCCCGGCTCCCACGTGCCCCAGCGCCCCGCGAGCACGTCGGCGGCGGTCTGCGGCAACCGCCGCGCGGCCGCCAGCAGCAGCGCGAAGGCGAGGTCGGCGGTCGCGTCGGTGAGCACGTCGGGCGTGTTGGAGACGGCGACCCCGCGCGCCGTCGCCGCGGCGACGTCGATGTTGTCGTAGCCGACGCCGTAGTTGGCGACCGTCTTGACCCGAGGGCACGCGTCGAGCAGCGCGCCATCGATCGGGTCGACGAGCGTGCACAGCAGCGCGTCAGCCTGGCCGGCCCGCTCGAGGAGCGCGGCGCGCGGCGGTGGCAGCCGCTCCTCCCACACGTCGACCTCATGACCGGCGGCGCTCAGCCGCTCCAGCGCGTCACCGGGCAGCCGGCGCGTGACGAAGACAAGACCCATGCGGCGCAATGCTACGTGCAGCCTGGGGTGGGGTGCCTGGCGCGCGGCCGCACGGCCTCGCGAAACAGATTGCGCTAGAATCCTTCGTCCGCCGCGGGGTGGAGCAGTCTGGTAGCTCGTCGGGCTCATAACCCGAAGGTCGCGGGTTCGAATCCCGCCCCCGCTATACGAAAGCCGCCTCTCGCCAGGCGGCTTTCGTCGTTCTGGGGGAGATCAGGGTGGGCTGGCTGGGGTCGTCGCCTGAGCCGCGTGCGTCAGCTGATGCCGGCCTCGGCTGCCGCGAGGCGGCCGATGTCGCGGCGCCTGCTGCGCGCCACGTCCATGAACGCGGCCGGTAGGTCGCTGCTGTCCATGCTGGACCGCACCATCGCCTGCTGCGCGGGCGGGACGTTGACGAGCGGGACGTAGGCGATGCCCGGCCAGTGGTAGCGGCGGGCGACGAATTGGGGCGCGGTGTCGATGCCGTGGCCGCTGGCGATGAGGTAGAGCCATTCGTCGCGGCTGACGGCCTGGCGCGGACACAGCTGCGGGCGGCGGCCGTCGAGCTGGTCGGTCAAAAGCCAGAAGTCGCGCCAGACCTCGGATACTCCGGCCCGCGTGACGAACACTTCGTCGGCGAGGTCAGCAGGCTCCAGCGAGTCGCGGCGCGCCAGCGGGTGCGACTCGGCGAGCGCGACGATGCGCGGCTCCTCGGCGAGTGGAACGACCGTGAGGTCTGCGAGTTCGTCCTTGGAATGCGGGAAGTAGGCGAATGCGACGTCGGCTCGGCCGTCGCGCAGGCAGGGCAGGAGCTCGGCGAAGTCGAACGCGAGAACGTCGACGGAGACGTCGGGGTGTCGCGCGGCGAACTCGCTGATCACCGGTGTCAGCAGCTCCGCGGTCGCCGGACCCAGACAGCCGACGATCAGCCGTCGCTGCTTGCTGCGCGCGAGCAGCCGCGCGCGTCCGAGGGTGGCGTCGGCGACGGCCAGCAGCTGGCGCGCGTCGACCAGCAGCGCGTCACCGACGGGCGTGAGCGTGACGCGGCGCGACGTGCGCGTGAACAGCTCAGCCCCGACCTCCCGCTCGAGCGATCGGATCTGCGCGCTCAGCGCTGACTGGGCCAGGTGCAGGCGTGCGGCCGCGCGCGTGAAGTGCAGCTCTTCCGCGACGGCGACGAAGTACCGCAGCTGGCGGAGGTCCATGCGCGCAATCTATCGGATGAAACGATCGATCCGATCGCGTCTTCCTGTTGCGCCCAGCTCAAGTGAATACAGAATGCATGCACCATCGGCGAGGCCCGCATGGGCCACTGGAGGGTGTGGGAGATGAAGGTCTGTGCACTGCGCCTGCTCGGCGCGGCGACGCTCGTCGCCGCTGTCGCGGCAGGGTGTGGAGGTGGCGGTTCCGCCGGAGGCGACGATCGCGTGATGATCGGCGTCAGCGTGGAGAAGACCGGCCCGGTGCCGGCGCTCGGCAACGCCCTGAAGGGCGCTGAGGCGGCGGCGAGAGCGATCAATGCCGCAGGAGGCATCGACGGGCGCGAGATCGAGCTGGTGGTTCGCGACAACGCCGGCGACCCGAGCAAGGCGATCGCCAACGTCGAGGAGTTTCACGACCGTGGCATCGGCATCGTCGTCGGGCCCGTCTTCGGCCAGAACTGCGAGGCGGTCGCGCCGATCGTCGCCAAGAACGACATGGTCGATTTCTGTCTGAGCACGCAGGACCTGAATCCCGAGCTGGTCGAGCGCCAGTTCGGGATCGGTGTCGGCTACACCGAGACGGTCGGTTTCGACGTGGCGTTCCTCGCCACGAGAGGCGAGCGCATCGGCGTGCTCGGTGAGAAGGGGCCGGCCGGCGACCGGACCGAGTCGATCGCCGAACCGGCGGCGAGAGCTGCGGGCGCGACGGTGCAGTTCGAGCGGATCGAGACGACGGACACGACGGCCAAACCGCAGATCCAGAAGCTGCTTGCCAACGGCGTTGAGTCGATCTACATCGTCTCGTGCGGTCCGATCGCGATCGCCGCCGCGCGCGAGGCGATCGATCTCGGCTTCGACGGCACGGTGCTGATGCCCAACTGCTTCGCGTCGGCCGCGGGCGGCGAGGCGATGAAGGGATTCGCGAACGGCAACGTGCTGATCAGCGCGCCGGAGTTCCTGCTCGGAGCGCCGCCGCTCGGCGGTCGCAAGGCGGCGATCGAGCGCTACCAGGACGAGATCGACGCCCCCGACACGGTCGTCGCCGCCGGTTGGGACGCGGTCTTCTTCGCCGCGCAGGCGATCGAGCAGACCGGCTCGACCGAGCCGGAGGCGATCGCGAGCACGCTCGAGGACGACTTCCGCTTCGCGGGCGTGTGGCACGCGGGCACGACGACCGCCGCGGACCACCGCGGCGCGATCACCGATGGCGCGCTGGTTCCAGCTGAGGTCACGCCGCAAGGGACGTTCACGCCGCTGGAAGCCAAGCGCTGATGACGGTGGCATTGCCAGCGGGCGCGCGCGCACCGAGCGCGGGGAAGCAGGCTGCAGCGGCATTGCGGGTGGCGGCGGTGGGCGCGTTCGTGGTCGTGGGCTGGTACCAGTCCTCGAACTTCGTCGACCTGCTGATGCTCGCGGCGATCTGGGCGATCGCCGCAGTCGGCCTCGGCCTGTTGATGGGCATGGCGGGCCAGGTGTCGCTCTGCCAGGCGTCGTTCATGCTGGTCGGCGCGTACGCCTACGGCGTGCTCACCCGCGAGCACGGCGTGCCGACCGAGGTCGCGCTGGTCGCGGCGGGGCTCGCCAGCGCACTGCTGGCCGTCCTGCTCTCGCCGGTGCTGCGGATTCGCGGCTTCATGCTGGCGCTCGCGACGATGGCGCTCAGTCTGCTGATCACGCGGGCGTTCGGCACCGGCAGCTGGCTCCCCGGCGGCAACGTCGGGTTGGGAAGCATCCCTCCACTGTCGCTGGGCCCGCTGACGCTCGAGACCGAGGTGCAGTACCTCGTGCTGTGCGTCGTCGTGCTGGCTGCGAGCGTCGTCGCGCTGCGGCGCGTCTTCGGCGCAGGTCCGACGCGCCGCGCGATCCAGCTGATCCATCACGACGAGGCGCTGTTGAGCGCGTTCGGGCGTGACGGGTTCGCGCTCAAGCGCTCGATCTTCTGGGTGGCGGCGGCGCTCGCCGGCGTCGCCGGCGCGATCTACGCGGGCTCGGTCTCGTTCGTGGCGCCCAACGACTTCGGTCTCGCCGACTCCTTCGCGCTGGCGCTGGCGGTCGTGATCGGCGGCGCGACGCGGATCAGCGGCGCGATCGTCGGCGCGGTCATCTACGAGCTGAGCTTCACCACGCTCGGTCCGGAGCTGGCCGACTACCGCTACGTGCTGCTCGGCGTGATCGTGATCGTCGTCGTGCACCTCTTCCCAGAGGGCGTGCTGCCGACGCGCGCGGACCTCGGGTCGCTGGTGCCGCAACGGTGGGCCGGTGCGCGGCCGCGACGCGAGCGCGCGTCTGACCGACCGTCCCCGGCGCTCGTCGAGCCGGACGACAGCGAGCCGCTGGGCGTGCGGATCGAGCACGTCACCAAGGCATACGGAGCGTTGCGCGCGGTCGACGGGCTCGACGTAGCGATCCGCCCGGGCGCGCTCGTCGCGCTGGTCGGTCCCAACGGTGCCGGCAAGACGACGCTGCTGGACTTGATCGCCGGCGAGCAGGCCGCGAGCAGCGGCAGGCTCTGGCTCGGCGATCGCGACGTCACGACACTGGCAGCGTCGGCACGAGCCCGGCTGGGCGTCGCGCGCACGTACCAGCGCATTCGGCTGGTGCCCAGCCTGTCGCTGCGAGACAACGTCGCCGTCGGGGTCGACAAGCTCGTGCTCGAGGACCGGCTCCCCCGCCTTGCCGAGCGTCAGCGCGCGGCGCATGCCGACGCGGCGCTCGCGGCAGTCGGGCTGGCCGGACGCGGCGAGGAGCCGATCTCGACGCTGACGTTTGGCGAGCGCCGCCTCGTGGAGGTCGCGCGGGTGCTCGCGAGCCGGCCGCGACTGGTCTTGCTCGACGAGCCGGCATCAGGGTTGAGCGTCGCCGAAGCCGAGCACTTCGCGACGCTCGTGCGCCGCATGCACGCGGGTGGCTGCACGGTCGTGCTCGTCGAGCACGACCTCGCATTCGTACGAGCGCTGGCCGAGGAGGTCGTCGCGCTCGATGGCGGCAGGCTGCTCGCGCACGGCCCCACGGCGGAGGTGCTCGCGACGCCCGCGTTCCAGGAGGCGTACGTGGGGGTGGCGGCATGAGCGACGACGCGCTCGTGATCGAAGGACTGGCGGCAGGCTACGGCGAGCTGACCGTGCTGCGCGACGTGTCGCTGACGCTGCGTCCAGGTGAGCTGACGCTCGTCGGCGGTCCCAACGGAGCCGGCAAGAGCACGCTGCTGCGAGCGCTGCTGGGCGCGATCCCGGCCAGCGCCGGCAGCGCGCTGCTGGGCGGCGAGGATCTGCTCGCGCTCGACATGCGCGCGCGGCTGGCGCGCGGGCTGTCGATCGTGCCGGAGGGACGTGGCCTGTTCCCGAGCTTGACCGTGCGCGACAACCTGCGCGTCGCCCTGCGCGCCGGGCGCGCGGGGCGACGTGACGCACAGGAGCGGGTCGACGCGGTGGTCGCTGCGCTGCCGATCGTCGGCGAGCGGATGGACGACCGCGTCGGATCGCTGTCCGGCGGACAGCAGCAGATGGTGGCGGTCGGCCGGGCGCTGCTGATGCGCCCGCGCGTGCTGTTGCTGGACGAGCCGTCGATCGGACTGGCGCCGATCGTCTGGCGGCACGTCCTGAAGCTCTGCCGCGAGCTCGCCGACGAAGGCCGGATCGTGCTGCTGGTCGAGCAGCGCGTGCTCGAGGCGCTCGACACGTCCGACCGCTGCGCGGTGCTGCAGCAGGGGCGGATCGTGCACTCGGCCGCGGTCGGCGACAGGCGCGCCGTCGAGCAGCTGTTGGAGAGCTACTTCGCGAGTGGGAGCGCCGCCGCATGATCGACTTCCTGCAGACCACCCAGGGCATTCTCACCGCCGCGTCCGCCTACCTGCTCGTCGGGCTGGGCTGGAACATCGTCTACAACGCGTGCGGGTACCTGAACCTCGCGATCGGCGGCTTCTACGTGCTCGGCGCGGTCGTCGCCTACGAGGCCCAGGCGCGGCTCGGGCTGACGTCGTTCGTGCTCGTCGGTGCGGTCGTCGTGCTCGTCGTCGGCGTCGTCGGCGCCGCCGCCGAGCGAATCACGCTGCGGCCGTTGAGAGATCGAGGGCTGGCGCCCATGCTCGTGACGCTCGGCCTGGCGCTCGTGCTGCTGCAGTTGGCGGCGGCGCTCGTGCCGGTGACCGTGATCCGCCCGGCGGTCTTCGTCGCGGGGCCCCCGCTGGACCTCGGCGGCGTGCTGATCGGCCGGCAGGAGCTGATCGTCTGGGCGACGGCGGCGGTGCTGACGGCTGGCCTCGTGGCGTTCTTCAAGCGCACCGACGTCGGGCGGACGATGCGCGCGTGCGCGGACAACGAGGCCGGCGCCCGCATGCTCGGCATCAACGTGCCCGCATTCGCGACGGCGGCGTTCACGATCGGCGCGGTCCTCGCGGCGGTCGCGGCATTCGTCGTCGCGCCGGCCCAGGGCGTCGCGTACACGAGCGGCGAGTACATCGCGATCAAGGCGTTCATGGCCATCTCGATCGGCGGCATCGGTCGATACGGCGGCGCGGTCGTCGGTGCGCTCGTCGTCGCAGCGGCCGAGGGCTACATCGCGCGCTATTGGAACGCGGACGTGCGCGACGTCGTGGTGCTCAGCGCGTTCCTGCTGATCCTCTACCTCCAGGCAAAGCAACCGCGGATGGCCGTGCTCCGAAGGAGAGCGACGTGAGTGACCACGACGACGTCGGCGCGCTCCTGCCCGGCTTCCAGCCGCCTCCCAGCTTCACCTGACCACCCGCACACCGACGAGAAGAGAGAGTCATGCCCCATACGCCATACGCCGGCGGCCCGTTCAGCTACTTCGACACGCCCACGGCGGCACCGCTCGGGATCGTCGAGCTGATGCCGGGCGCCGGCAACCTGATGGAGTACGCCGGCGTCAGATCCGGCGAGAAGGTGCTGATCCTGACCGAGCACACCGTCGACCCGGTCGTCCTGCAGGCGCTGAGCGCCGCCGCGGCGGTCCGTGGCGCCAACGTCCATGTGCTGTCGGTCGAGCCGTTCAGCCCCGGCGGATGCGATCCCGAGAACCCTGGCCAGGCCTCGATCGCCGAGGCGGCCCATGGCCGCGCCGACGTCGTCATCACCTGCACCTGGTGGGCCGAGGTCCACTGCCAGCCGCTGTTCTTCTCGCAGGTGGCACAGAAGAACGCGCGCTTCGTCTCCCTGCACATGGCCGCGACGGCCGCCTGCCTGAACACGGGCGCGCGGCTGCCTCCGGAGGTGTTCTACGCGATCATGCGCCGTGCCGCCGAGATCATGGGCAGCGGCGAGGAGATCCATCTCACGACGGCGCAGGGCACCGACCTGACGTTCAGCGACATCACGCTGACGCCCGACGACGGGCCGCTCGTCCCGGGCGGCTGGCGGCCGTTCCCGTACGGCGGCGTGAACTTCTACCCCGGCGACTGCAACGGTGTCTTCGTGGTGGAGGATTCGACCGCCACCGGCGTGCCGGAGGAGACGTTGACGGTGACGATGGAGGACAACCTCGTCGCCGGGATCGAAGGAGGCGTCGCCGCCGAGCAGCTGCGCCGCTTCGGACCCAAGGGCTTCTACATGCGTCACGCGCTGTTGGGCGTCAACCCGAAGGTGCGGCTCGACGGCGGCTCGCAGTTCGAGCGCGAGAAGCACGCAGGCGCGTTCTACCTCGGGATCGACGGCCTCACCGACGACGGCATCGCGGATCCCTCGCAGCCGGGCTACGCGCATTGCGACTGCCAGTTCGATCGCCCCACCGTGCGCGTGGGCGAAACGGTGATCTCCCAGGAGGGCCGGCTGCTCATCCTCGACGAACCGGAGATCCGCGCCGTCGCGGCCAAGTACGGCCCGCCGGACGTGGTGCTGGATGACAACCCGCAGATGATCCTGCCGCGGCGCTACTCGTCGTAGAGCTACCCGCCGATACGCCCGCTGGCATCGCTCATCTCGTGCCGCGCTCAGACGAGGGCGGGGGGATCGGCCGTCGAGCGATGAGTTTGGCGCCGGCTCGACGGGTACGGGGCGGCCGAAGGCTGGCCGGGGTGGTGGGGCCTGGAAGGACCCGAGTATCTCGGTTGGCTGGAGGGCCAGCCGGAAAGCGGCTTCATCGTGCTGATGGGATCGAAGACCTATGAGCTGATGTCGGGATGGCGCAAAGCGCACGGGCCGACGACTTCAGCGACGACGAGACCGAGTCGATCACGGGGCTCGCCGCAGCTGAGAAGGTGGTCATCTCCTCGACGCTGAAGTCGCCCTATGCGTGGCCCAACACCACGGTGCTGTCCGGCGACGTCGTGGATCTGGTGAGGGAGCTGGTGGAGAGCCGCACCTTCGATGACCGCTCCCAGCTGCTGGAATACGTGCCCCGGTTGCTGGATGCACCGTTGGGGCGGTGAGCTGCCATGAGCGGTCATTGGACTCGACGAGGCTGTTGGTGTGTGGTCGCTGCGCTCGCGTCGGCGACGAGGATGGCGTAGCCGAGGTCGAGGGCGGGACGGTCGAGCAGGTTGGCGTGTCGGTCGTTCCAGCGGCCGGAGGTGAGGTCGTCGCGCAGTCGTGCCATCGCGTCGGCGATCTCGTCGTCTCCGAGCCGGCTGAAGACCGAGATCGCTGCGCGCGCGGCGGGGTCGAGGTACCGCTCAGGGCGGCGCCAGTAGGCGCCGTAGAACCCGTCCGCGCAGTCGTGAGGAATCGGCAGAGGGATCCGCCGGAGCTGGCCGAGCGCGTGGGTCAGGTCTGCTTCCCATGTCCCTGGGGTGCGGTGGCGTGCTGGGATGAGGCGAAGGAAGCCGGGGAGGTAGTCGGTCGTGAGCCAGAAGCGCTCGGCTTCGCCTGGATCGGCGTTGACGATGACGACGCGGCGTCGCGCGACGCGTCGCAGCTCGCGCAGGCCGGCGTCGCGGTCGGGCCAGTGGTGGTCGCTGAAGATCGCCATCGCGGCGTCGAACGAGTCGTCGGCGAAGGGCAGCGCGTCGGCGCTCGCCTGGATCGCCGGCGCGGCGTCGGCAGGGCGCTGGTCGATCATCACCGCTGACGGCTCGACCGCCACCACGTCGCGATCGACGGGCTCGTACGATCCGGTTCCGGCACCGACGTTCAGGACGCTGCGCGCATCGCCGAGCGCCGCGTCGATCGCTGCCGCGATCGTCGGATCCGGCTGCCGGCGGGAGACATATCCGCCCCCGATCTCGTCGTAGAGCGCGCGCCCCATCCGCTGATTCCACCACAGCGCGACGGGTGCGGCTCCGCTCGCCTCCCGGTCAGCGTGGCGCGTGCGCGCGCATGGACGCGGGCTGCACGGGGAACCGGTGTGGCATGTCCCGCCGCCTCGTCCCGCTCCTGCTGGCCGTCCTCGCGCTCGGCCTGAGCGCCTGCGGCTCCGGTTCCGGCTCCGACGAGCCCGACCGGCCGAGTCCGCAGGAGCAGGTCAGAGCGGTCGCGCTGGAGATGCTGGAGACCGCCGATCCGCAGGTCGGCTGCAGACTGATGACGAGACGGTACGTCGCCGAGACCTACGGCACGATGGCGCGCTGCCTCGCCGCGGATGAGGACGACGCGCTGAGCGGCGCCCGTGTCGAGCAGGTCGTCGTGCGCGCCGAGCGTGCGACGGCGCAGGTCGAGGTGCCGCCGGGCGACGGGCTCGCGCGGATCGCCGGCACGATCGAGCTGGCGCGCGAGGGCGGCGCCTGGAGAGTCGACCGCAGCGACACCGACTTCCTCCGCTCGCTGCTCGTCGCCGGCGCGGGCAAGCCGGGCGACAGGGGGCTGTCGACGAGCGCGCCGGTTCGCGCCTGTATGCAGAAGCAGTTCGCCGCGCTCTCCGACGAGGCTGTCCGCCGCTTCGCGAAGCTGGCGTCGAGCAGAGACAGAAGCCTCCAGCGCGCGACGCTGAGACTGGTCGAGAGATGCCCGGCGGCGGTCGCCGACTATCTCGCCGCCGAGCTGGTCAGAGCGCTGAGAAGCGAGGGCCGCTCGCCGGCCTTCCTGCGCTGCATGCGGCGCGAGCTGCGGACCTACCTGACGGTGACCGGCCTCGGCCCGCGCGCGCTCAGAGGCAACGCGGACGATGCCGTCACGGCGGCGGTCGGCGGCGTCGCGCTCGGGGCGCAGAGCACCTGCGCGAGAGCCGAGCGCCGCTGAGTCGCGGCACAGCAGAGGGGCGGGCGGATCGGCGGCGACAAGATCTTGTCCGCGGGCGCGGGCGCGGGGCGCGGGCGCGGGCGGCGGGTACGGGCCAGGGCTGACCGCTAGCGCCGGCGACGGCGCGGCGCGGCAGAGCGGGGCGGGGTCGAGCGCATGTGGTCGCGCACCGGCGTCAACAGCGCGGCGAGCGCCTGCACGTCGCGCGGGGAGAGCACCTCGAACAGCAGTTGCTGGACGACCTCGATGTGACCGGGGAAGACCTTCGCCAGTCGCTCGCGGCCGGCGTCGGTGATCGTGACGGTCACGCTGCGCTCATCGTCGGCGGATGGCGAGCGCGTCACCAGCCCGGCCTTCTCCAGCAGTCCCGCCTGATACGTGAGGCCGCTGCGGCTGTAGACGACGCCGTCGGCGAGGTCGGTCATCCGCTGGCTGCCGGTCGGCGAATCGCCGAGCCGCGCGAGCAGCTGGAACTGGACGAAGCTCAGGTCGCCGGCGTCGCGCAACTGCTGCTCGACCTGGTGGCGCAGCAGGCTCGAGACCTCGACGAGCGCGAAGTAGGCGCCGAGCTGGGCGGGATCGAGGGATGGCGGAGTGTCGGGCACGGGCCCAAGTCTAGGTGCTTCGAAGTCAAAGCGCCTTGATTTTGCTTCGAACTTGAAGCAGTGCTAGGGTGATCGCCAGAGTGCTTCGAATTCGAAGCGCACAGCGCAATCACATCACCAAGGAGGCCCCCATGAAGGCCATGCGGTTTCACGACTACGGCGATCCCAGCGTTCTGCGCTTCGAAGACGTCGAGACGCCCGACCCCGGCGCCGGCGAGGTGCGTGTCCGCGTCGCTGGCGCGGCGTTCAACCCGGTCGACGACGGCATCCGCGGCGGCTACCTGCGGGGCCCGTTCCCGGTGGAGCTGCCGCACACCCCGGGGATCGAGGTCTCCGGCACGGTCGACGCGCTCGGGGACGGCGTCGCGAACGTGTCGGTCGGCGACGCGGTCGTCGGCTTCCTGCCCATGGTCGCTCCCGGCGCGGCGGCCGAGTACGTCGTCGCACCCGCCGAGAGCCTCGTGCCGGCGCCGACGAGCATCCCGCTCGCGGACGCCGCCGCGCTGCCGATGGTCGGCCTCACCGCCTACCAGGCGCTCTTCGACGACGCCGGGCTGACGGCCGGCCAGCGCGTGCTGATCAACGGCGCCGGCGGTGCGGTGGGCGGCTACGCCGTGCAGCTGGCCAAGCGCGCCGGCGCGCACGTGATCGCCACCGCCAGCCCGCGCAGCAGCGACCGCGTCCGGTCGGCGGGCGCTGACGAGGTCATCGACCACACCTCCACCGCGGTCACCGCGGCGGTCACCGAGCCGGTTGACGTGCTCCTCAACCTCGCGCGGATCGCCGCCGAGGAGCTCGTCGCCCTCGTCACCCTGATCCGTCCCGGTGGCGTCGTCGTCAACACGGTGCCGACGATCCCCACCCCCGGTGACGAGGAGCGCGGCGTGCGCGCCGTCGGCGTCTTCGTCCGCAGCGACGCCGAGCAACTGTCCAAGCTCGTGGCGATGACCGACCGCGGCGAGCTGCGCGTCGACGTCGCCGAGCATGTGCCGCTGAGCGAGCTGGCGGATGTTCACGCCCGCGCGGGCGCGGGCGAACTCTCCGGCAAGGTCGTGGTCGTCCCCGATGCCGCCTAGCGCCCAACCCTCAGAGCGACCCTCTAGCAACCACCATCCGCGCGATCAAGCAGCCGGTGGGGTGACGCGCAGGATCTTGTCCATCGCCTTCCCCTTCGCCAGCTCGTCGATCAGCTTGTCCAAGTAGCGGATCTCCTTCATGGGAGATTCGCTGAGGTCCTCTACGCGCACGCCGCAGACGGCGCCTCTGATCAAGGCGCGCGCAGGATTCAATCGAGGGGCATCCGCAAGGAAGGTCTCGACGTCGACCTGCGCTTCGAGCTGAGCTGCCAGCGCGTCCTGGCTGTAGCCCGTCAGCCAGCGGATGATCTCGTCGACCTCTGCGCGAGTGCGAGCTTTCCTCTCTGCCTTCGCGACGTAGAGGGGGTAGACCCTCGCGAAGCTCATCGTGTAGATGCGAGGTTTGGTCATGGTGAATCGCGTCGCGGGCTGAGGAGGCACGAGCCCGGACCGCTGCGCCGATGGTAACGCCGCACCATCGAAACGTCCCGGAGCGACTCGATTTCATCCCAGCGGGATGACGAGGACGGGGAGGTGCCTGCTTAGGCTCGGCGCGACGCCCGAGCCCCAGCCACCAGGAGTCACACATGTCCGTTTCCGGCGAGACGCTTCAGGCGATCTCGACGCCTGACCGGCTGGACAGCCGGCTCGGGCGCTCGACTTCGTCGACGGGTTCCCGAGCCCTGAGACCACCGAGCGCGTGTACGACCATCTCGATTTCACGCACGCCCTCAACGTGTTCCTGAACGGGTTCGCAGGAGCCTCGACGTACGCGCTGTCGGGCCGGGCTACGAGGGGTCGCTGCCTGACAGCGGCTACCACGTGGGGCATTCGCGCACGACGCGGGCGTTCATGCTCGGCCGCTCGTTCATCAACGAGAACCCGGGCATGGACCCCGCTCCGACCGTCGAGCTGATCAAGCGCATGACGAAGATCCATCCCTACGCTCAGGGCGGCTCCGGCACCAGCATCGCCACGCTGCTGCAAGGCGAGGTGCGGCGCGACCCGCCGGCCGACATCCCCGAGACGGTGTTCGTCGAGGCGAGCGGGAAGGCGTTCAACACGATCCCGCCGAATGACGTCGGCTTCTACGAGCTGCTGAACGAGCTGGTGCAGGAGCAGCCGGCGGGCAGCACGGAGATCGAGCTGGCCGGCGAGCTGGCCGCGATCGGGATCGTCAAGGGCGAGCCGTTCGCGCCGGTCACGCCCGCGATCTGCATGCGGCTCACCGGAGTCGGATCGCAGTACCCGCGCGCCGGGAGCCAGTCCTATCCGTCGCCGGCGGCCACCGCGAACGACGACGGCCCCACGACGGTCACGTTCGGCCCGGAGCGGCCTTCGGACAGCCCGGCGAGCGACTGGATCCAGACGACTGAAGGCAAGGGCTGGTTCCCGATCCTGCGCCTCTACAGCCCGCTGCAGTCGTTCTTCGACATGAGCTGGCGGCCGAGCGAGATCGAGCCGCAGGGCTGACGAACCCGGATCACCCAATCAACAAGGAGGCCGCAATGTCCCGCAAGCCCGTCTTCCTCTACGCCGCCGTCTACGACGACATCGCGACGGCCGAGTCGGACTACGAGGCCGTCTTCGAGCTGCACGCCGCGGGTGCGATCGGGACGTTCGACTCGGCCGTGATCCGCAAGGACGAGAACGGCAAGGTCCGCGTCACCAAGACCGAGAAGCCGACCCAGCACGGCGCCTGGACCGGGGCCGGCGTCGGCGCGCTGGTCGGGCTCGTGTTCCCGCCCGCGGTGCTCGGGAGCGCGATCGTCGGCGCGGGCGCCGGCGGCCTGGCCGGGCACTTCTCGCGCGGGATCCCGCGCCACGATCTCAAGGAGCTCGGCGAGCAGTTGGAGAACGCGACCGCGGCCGTGATCGTGATCGGCGAGTCGAAGCTCGGCGAGCAGTTCGAGCAGGCGGTGAGCCACGCCGACAAGCTGATCGAGAGAGAGGTCGACGCCGACGCCGACGAACTCTCCCGCGAGCTGGACGCGGCCGCGCGCGAGGGTGCTGAGCAGCGGTGATCCCGCTCCTGCTCGCGGCCCGTCGGCTCGCTGCCGCCCTCGCCGCCGTCTGGCGCAATCCCGAGACCAAGGCGCTGCCGGTGGTCGCGGGCGCGCTGGTGCTGACGGGGACGCTCTTCTACTGGCGCTTCGAGGACTGGACGATCGTCGAGGCGCTCTACTTCTCCGTCGTGACGTTGACGACGGTCGGGTTCGGCGACCTCTCGCCGACCAGCGCCGGAACGCAGCTGTTCACGGTCGTCTACATCCTCACGGGGCTCGGCGTGCTCGTCGCGCTGCTCTCGTCGGTCGCGGAGCAGTACCTGAGTCAGAGAGCCGAAGGCCGCCACGCGGGCGCGCGTCTGCGCGCCCGCGGATCGTCCGAGGTCGACGGGCTCTGAATGGAGTGGGCGCCCGCGATCGTGGCGCTGACGTTGCTCGGCGTGGCGGCGATCTCGCGGCGGCTGTCGGGGACGCCGGTCACACCGGTGATGGTCTTCGTCGTGGTCGGGCTGCTGGTGGGACCGGAGGTGCTCGACGAGATCGACGTCGAGAGCTCGAGCGGGTCGGTGCGGACGCTGGCGGAGGCGACGCTGGCGCTGGTCCTGTTCTGCGACGCCTCGCGCATCGACCTGCGCGAGCTGCGTCGCGAGGTCGGTGTTCCGGTTCGGCTGCTGGGGATCGGGCTGCCGTTGACGATCGCGCTCGGCGCCGTCGTCGCGGCCGTCGTCTTCGACCGGCTGACGATCGAGGAGGCGGTGATCTTGGCGGTCGTGCTGGCGCCGACGGACGCGGCGCTGGGACAGGCGGTCGTGACCGAGCCGCGGATCCCGCCGCGGATCCGCCAGGGGCTCAACGTCGAGAGCGGTCTCAACGACGGCATCTGCGTGCCGCTGCTGTTCGCGGCGGTGGCGGTCGCCGACGTCACATCGGAGATCTCCGGAGGTCGCGGCGCCGCGAGCCTGCTGCTGGAGGAGATCGGCTACGGAGTCTTGGGCGGCGTGATCGGTGGGCTCGTCGTCGCGGCGATCGTCACCCAAGCCGGCCGGCGGGAGCTGATCGCCGACCAGTGGCGGCAGGTGATCCCCGCGGCGGGCGCGGCGCTGGCCTACGGGACCGCGAGCGCGCTCGACGGGTCGGGCTTCATCGCCGCGTTCGTCGCGGGCATGACGTTCCGGTTCGCGCTGCGACGTGACCCCGGGCAGATCAACGACTTCGGCGAGCAGGTCGGCGACGTGCTCAACGGCGTCACCTTCGTGCTCTTCGGCGCCATTCTGCTCGGCCCCTCACTCGGCGAGCTGACCTGGCAGCTCGCGCTCTACGCCGTGCTCAGCCTCACGTTGGTGCGGATCGTCCCGGTCGCGATCGCGATGGCGGGGTCGCACGCGCGGCTGCCGACGCTCGGGTTCCTCGGCTGGTTCGGCCCGCGTGGCCTCGCGTCGATCGTGTTCGCCGTGATCGTGGTCGAGGAGTCCAACCTCCCGCACGAGCGCCTGATCGTGCTCGCGATCTACCTGACCGTCGGCCTCTCGGTCTTCGCGCACGGCGTCACGGCCGCGCCGCTGGCCGGTCGCTACGCCCGCTGGTATCAGCGACACCCGCGCGACCAATCGCCGCCGATGGAGAGCGCCCCCGCCGAGGTGACGCGGTCACGCGGACACGCGGTTGCTCACGAGTCGAGCCGTTCGAGCGCGGCGTCGACGTCGTAGCCGAGCGCGAGCGCGACCTTCGGCGCGCACTGGACCACGCGCGAGGCTCCGGTCACCGGCGCGACCGCCTCCAGGCTGGCGACGATCTGCTCGCTCGTCGCCCCCGCGGCGAGCGCGGTCGCGACGGCGTGCTGGAAGGAGGCCGGCGCGGCGTCGACGGCGACGGTCGCGGCGACGCGCAGCAGCGCGGCGGTCCGCTCGTCGAGGACCGCTGTCGCGAACGTGCTCCCGTCCGCGGCGATCGTCTTGACGAGCGCCTCGTCGTGAACGGCGAGCCGGCGCAGGTGCTGTCTGTAGTCGCTCATCGCCTCTGGCGCACATCAGAACCGATGTGCGCCGTCGGCGCGTCATCCATCCAGGGTGAAAGTCGCCCGCGGCGGATAGATCGAGCTTTCCAGCAGCCCGACCTCGACCGCGCGCTCGATCGCCTCGCTGCGCGAGGAGGCGCCGAGCTTGCGATAGATCGAGATCGCCTCGGTCTTGGCGGTGTTGCGCGAGATGAACAGCCGTCCCGCGATCTCAGGGAACGTGAGGTGGGTGGCGAGGTAGGGGAGCAGCCGGATCTCCGCCGCTGTGAGGCTCATCGCCCACGCGCCCGACGGCCCGACACTCGCCTCGACGCGCTCGCGCAGTTCCCGCGCCTCCTCCACCAACAGCCCCATGCTCGGACGCAGCGAGATGACCCGCTCGGTCTCGTCGAGCACCGTGCGGGCAGCGCCGGGATCGGCGAGCGCAAGGTGGGCGCGCGTCAGCTCCAGCCCCACCTGGATCGTCAGCCACGGGACGCCCTCGTCCAGCAGCGGCCGCAGCCGGTGCGCGCGGGCGAGCGCCGCGCGCGCGTCGTCGCGCCGTCCCTCGTGCAGCGCGACGCGCGCCGCGGTGACGTGGACGATCGCGCTCGTCGAGTAGTCGCGCAGGCCGGTCTCCTCCACAAGCGCCGCCGCCACCCCGGCGCGCTCGCCGGCCGCAGCCCACGACCCGCGCTTGAGCGCCAGCAGGGCCAGCTGCGCCTCGGCGACGAAGACGACGTCCGCCGATCCGAACTCGCGCCCGGTCGCCGCCGCCGCCACGAGGTCGTCTGTCGCGCGCTGCTCGGCGCCGAGCAGCGCATGCGCCGTGCCGCGCACGACCAGCGCCGCCGGCCGCCACGCGCTCTCGGCCGCGAACCGCTTCAGCGCCAGATCGCCGTCGGCGAGCGCCGCCTCGACGCCGTCGCGCATCATGCACGCCCGCAGGTTCGCGACCCACGGCTCGATCGAGGCGCTGCCGTCCGAGAGCGGGACCGTCGTCGTCGCCCCTTCGGCCAGCGCGAGCCACCGCTCGGCAGCCGTGTGCCGGCCCGTGAGCATCCGCAGCCACGCGCCGCAGACGGCGAGCGCCGGATAGCGCGCCAGCTGCTCCTCGTCGAACCAGCCGAGCCACTCCTCCAGCGTCTCCATGCGCCCGTCGTAGTAGAGCGGCAGCGCGAGCGCTTCGACCAGACCGGCGACGGTGTCGGTCTCGCCCGCGGCCTGCCCGTAGAGGACCGCCGCTTCCTGCTCGTCGTGGGCGATGCACCACGCCATCGCGCGGCCGTTGAGCGCTCGCACCATGCCGGGCGTCTCGCTGCGGCCCAGCTCGTCGCGCAGCAGCTCTCCGAACAGGTGGTGGTAGCGATACCACTCGCCCCGCCGGTCCAGCGGCACGACGAAGCAGTTCGTGCCCTCCAGCCCTTCCAGCACGCGTGCCGACCGCTTGGTCTGGAGCACGGAGTCGCACAGGCTGCCGCACATGCGATCGAGCACCGAGCTGCGCTGCAGAAACCGCGCTTCTGCGGCAGGCAGCCGCGACAGCAGCTCCTGGCGGAAGTAGTCGGAGACGAAGCGGTCGTCGCCGGCAAAGCTCGCGGCGTCCGTGGAGGTCGGCGCGCCGGCCCGCAGCGAGAGGGCGGCCAGGTACAGGCCGGCAGGCCAGCCCTCGGTCCGGTCGACGAGCGCGGAGATCTCGCCGGCGTCGAGGTCGACGTTGGCGGCCGCCAGCAGCTGGCCGGCCTCGTCCTCGTCCAGGCGCAGGTCGCCCACGCTGATCTCGTCGAGACTGCCCTGCGCCCGCCAGCGGCCGAGCGGGAGCGCCGGCGCCTCCCGGCTCGCGACCGCGATCCGCGATCCGTCGGGCACGTACTCCACCAGCGCCGCGAGCACGTCCAGACACGAGGTGCTCGCGACCGCGTGCAGATCGTCGAGCGCCAGCACCAGCGGACGCGCGACGTTGGCGAGCGCGCTCCCGACTTGCGGAACGCGGCTGGTCAAGGTCGTTCCGCCCGGCTCCGACAACGCGTCGAAGACCTGGTGCGGCAGCGGCTGAATCCGGTGCAGCGCCATCGCGATGCAGCGCAGGAACACCAGCGCGTCGTCGTCGTGAGCATCGAACGCGACCCACGCGAACGGCCGCGGATCGACCTGCGCCCACCGCGCCAGCAGCGTCGTCTTGCCGTAACCGGCGGGGGCCAGCACCGTCGTCAGCGGCGAATGCGACCGGCAGAGGCGGGCGACGACCTCGGCCTTGGCGACGGTCCCCGGCCGGGCTGGGGGAACGGCGAACTTGGCCTCCTGGAGGCCGAATGGAGCATCCACGACGGCCGTCACACGCCGATCCTATGGGCAACCAGCGACGCGGACGGCGACGCGGCAGGCGATCTATCGTTTTTCATCCCATCGGCATGAGGCCGACGGGACCCAGGGCTCCTAGGCTCGTCTCGCGCGTGAGCGACCCCCGAGAGATCGAGCCCCAGGACCGTTGATCAAGCACGACAGGAGGAACACAGATGCGAGGCACAGGCCGCGCCGCTGCTGCGGCGATTCTGCTCATCATCGTGGGCACGCTCAACATCATCTACGGCATCGGCGCACTGGACGACGCGAACATCTTCCTCAACGACCAGCGCTTCGTCCTGACCAACCTGAGCACGCTCGGGTGGGTCCTGATCATCCTCGGCGTGATCCAGCTCACCGGCGGCATCTCGCTGCTCGGCGGCAAGACCTACGGTCGCGTCATCGGCATCGTGGGGGCCGGCCTCGGCGCGATCGGCGCGCTGCTGTCAGTCGGCGGCGCCTACCCGTGGTGGTCGCTGGCGATCTTCGCCCTCTGCATCTACATCGTCCACGGCATCCTCGTGCTCGGCGACGACGAACGCCGGCAGGTGACCACCTGAGCTGGCTGACGCCGCGCGCCTGCTCGGCGCCTTGAAGGTGGCTGTCGCTTGGCTTAGGTTGCGCCTTTCCGCTTTGCGGGTCGGAACCACCTGGGAGGATGCCGGTGCAGGACACCACGTGCCATATGTCGATCTCGCTTGACGGCTTCGTCGCCGGGCCGGAGCAGAGTCGCGAGCACCCGCTGGGCAAGCGGGGGCAGGAGGTGCACAGCTGGCACCTCGGCGACGAGCGCGCCAACGAGGCCGACGCGACGGCGGTCGGCTGGCTGATGCGTCCGCGCGGCGCCTACGTGATGGGCCGCAACATGTTCGGGCCGATCCGCGGTGAGTGGGCGGAGGACTGGCGCGGGTGGTGGGGACCCGAGCCGCCCTACCACGCTCCGGTGTTCGTGCTCACCCATCACGCTCACGAGCCGATCGAGATGGAGGGCGGGACGACCTTCCATTTCGTCACCGGCGGGTTCGACGCCGCCTACGCGCAGGCGCGCCAGACCGCTGGCGATGACGGCGTGGACATCGCTGGGGGCGCCTCGACCGTGCGGCAGGCGCTCATCGCCGGGGTCGTCGACGAGCTCACGCTCGACATCGCCCCGGTCTTGCTCGGGTCCGGCGAGCGGATCTTCGACGGCGTCGAGTCCTTCGGCATGGAGCCGGTGGAGGTGCTGCATTCGCCGCTGGCCACGCACATCCGCTACCGCCGGGCGGGCTAGAGCCCGGCGGCGGATCGTCAGCCGATGCGGAAGGTGATCTTCTTGGTCGTGCGCGCCCTACTTTCTGCGCCCGGAGCGTCTGGCGAGCGTGACGTCGACCTTGGCGCCCCGTCTCAGTCTCGCGCCGGCTCTGCGTGAGGCGCGGACGATTCTGGCGGGACCGCGTCTGGTCGTCGCGACGGAGCGGACCTTGCCAAGACGACAGTGCGCGGCTCTCAGCCGTCTGCGGGCTGCCGGGAGCGTCAGGCCGGTCAGCTTCGGGACGCGGCAGCCCGCGAACGCTCTCGCGCTCGGCTTGCCGGCGGCCGGCGGGGCGGGGCGCGGGGGGACGACGGCCGGCGGCGTGACGACCGGCGGCATGACGCTCGGCGGCGTGATCACCGGCGGGTCGATGACCGGCGGGTCCTCTCTTCTGGACGGGGCGGTGACCGTCACCGTGCGCGTCTCCTCGCTGCGGTTGCCGAGCGTGTCGGTCGAGGTGACCGTCACCTCGTAGCTGCCGGCGGCGGCGAAGGTGTGCTCGGCGGTGATGCCGGGCTCGGGCGCGCGGTCGCTGTCACCGAAGCTCCACGTCGTCTCCGCGACCTCCGACCAGGTGTCGACCGGCTGCGCGACCGAGAACGACAGCCGCTCGCCCGTCGTCGCGCTCTCCGGCACCGTCACCTCGTCCAGGCGCGGGCCGTGGGTGTCGTCGGTCGTCGTCTGCATCCGCCGGCCGACGACGCCGTCGCTGCGGTACCAGGAGACGACCGGGTCGCCGTCGGCGTCGAAGGCGAACGAGATGCCGGACAGCTCCAGGTTGGCGGTCGACGCGGCCGACAGGTTGGCCGGCTCCGACCACGACCCGTCCGGCGCGCGCTCGACGGCCTGCACGATGTAGTTGACGTCGTTGCGGCGCCGCCAGGCCGCGTGCACGGTCCCGTCGGGGCTGTAGGCGACTCTCGCTTCGAAGGCGTTTCTGCCGTCGGCCGAGAGCGTCTCGGGCGCCGACCAGGCGTCGCTGCCGGCCGGGCGGGTGCTCGTCTGGATGCGGTACCAGTCCCCCGTCATCTGACGCGTCCACGTCACGGTCATCTCGCCGTCGGGGCCGATCGCGACGGCGGGGCTGTCGGCGTTGTGACCGAGCGCCGTCCCGCCGTCGATGCCCTCGTACACCGTCCAGGAGCCGCCGGGCCGCCGGATGCCGACGGCGATCGTGTTGCGCAGGCTGGGCTCGCGTGCGCGCCAGGCCGCAAGCAGAGTCCCGTCGTCCGCGACCGTGAGCACGTACGCACCCACCCAGTCTTTGATCGACAGCCGCTCGGGCTGCGACCACGTGCCGCCGGCCGGCCGCGACGAGGTGAAGAGGTCGTTGCTGCCAGGCGTCTGGTACCAGATCGCGGTCGCGTTCCCCTCCCGGTCCATGACGGCCATCGGCGAGTTGCCACGTCTCGTGGGGTCCGATATGACCGTCGGCGCCGACCAGTCGCCGCCGGGCGACCGCACCGACGAGTGGAGCGGCGCCGCCGGGCTGCCGGAGACGGGTTCGGTCCACAGCGCGATCGCGGTCCCGTCCCGCCCTTGCGCGACCGTCGTGTCGCTCATCCCGCCGGCAGCGAACGGGCCGGTGACCAAGGCCGGCGCCGTCCACTGGCCGCCGTTCGGCCGGGTCACCGACTGCAGCGTCAGCAGGCCGCCGTTGCTCTCGCCCCAGAACGCCGAGAGGTTGCCGGCGGCGTCGATGCCGGGCAGCACGGGGTAGGTCTCGGAGCCGTTGGCCGACAGTCTCACCGGCTCCGACCAGCCCTCGCCGGGGATGTGGTCGGAGGTCTCGATTCCGCCGGTGTAGAGGCCGTCGCGGTCCCAGAAGGCGTGGACGACTCCGTCCGGGCCGGTGACCAGCTTCGGGCTGTACGAGTTGCCCTCCGGCGACAGGTCATGCGGTGGCAGCCACTCCGCCGCCGCCGAGCCGCTCATCGCCAGTAGCGCCGACGCCGCGACCGCCGCGCCGACCCACGCCCGCCGGCGCGCACGCCGCCCGGGACCGAACTTTCCGACCACGTCACAACCACCTTGCTCGATGGGACCGTTCCGGGTGCCTCATCGGCAGCGCACGCGTCTGCGCGCCCCTGATCCTGCCCCTGAACCGGGCTCAGAGCGACGGCTACGAGGTGCGCCGCGCTACGCCCATACCGTATGGTGATACGGTATGGGCATGAGCGACCTCAGTCCTCGTCGCACCCGGCGCGCGGGCGGTGCCCGGCGCGCGCTCGTGCTCGACCATGTGGTCGCGGTCCTCGCCGACCGCGGCTACGCCGGCACTCGCTTCATCGACGTCGCTGAGGCGTCGGGGGTGGCGGTCAGCACCCTGCAGGGCTATTTCGGCTCACGCGAGGACATGCTGATCGAGGCATTCAGGCATGCCACCTCCGTCGCGGTGGTCGCCATGGACGAGCTCGCGGCGCAGGTCGACGACCCGTGGCAGCAGTTGGTCGCGATGGTCGATCGAGGGCTGTCCACGGACGTCGCCACGTGGCGGATGCTGATGGAGTTCTGGACCGCCGCCGCTCATGACGCCGAGTTGCGGGAACACGCCGCCGCACTCGCGGAGCAGTACCGGGAGCCGTTCATCGACGGGGTGCGGCGAGGCATCGAGAGCGGCGCGTTCACCCCGCGCTTCGACACCGCCGCGATCGTCGAGGCCGTCGTGGCGAACATCGTCGGCCTGCTCTACCCGGTCGTCCTCGGCCACCTCGCACCGCAGGACACGGACTACCGCGACGTCGTTCTCGCTCAGCTCGCCTTCGCGCTCACGTCACAAGAAAGGTGACCCCATGTCCCACACCATCGCCAACCCGGACGGTTTGCACGATCCGGTCCCGTTCGGCTACAGCCACACTGCCGCCATCCCGGCTGGCACGGACCTGGTGCTCGTCTCGGGTCAGTACGGATCGGACACGGACGGCGCGGTCGTCTCGCTCGACTTCACCGAGCAGGTGCAGCAGGCGTTCCGCAACCTGGGCGTCGCCCTGGACGCCCACGGGCTCGACCTCAACGACGTCGTCCAGCTGCGGACGTACGTGGTGAACCCCGACTTCGACAAGCTCGGGACGATCGGCCAGGCCGTGCGGGCCGGATGCGGCGACACCCCTCCCACGCAGACCGTCATCGGGGTCGCCGGCCTGGCGATGCCCGACATCCTGTTCGAGGTCGAAGCCGTCGCCGCCCGGCCGCGGCGCTGACATAGCTCAGCCGATCGCTTCGACCAGATAGCGGCCCGCGATGAGGATGCACGCGACGCCGAGCAGACGGCGCAGCACGGCTTCGGGGATACGGGGCTGAAGCGTGGCGCCCAGATAGCTGCCAGCGAGGCCGCCCGCTCCGAGCGCGAGGCCGGTCGCCCACTCCGGGGCGATCTGCTCGCCGCCGCCGTGGGCGAGAGCGAGCAGCTGGAAGGCGGCGATGCCGACGACCGACGTGACGAACGTCGAGGTGAGCGCGGCGGGCGCGACGGCGGCGACCGTGAAACCGGCGCTGACCAGCAGCGGGCTGAGGAGCGAGCCGCCGCCGATGCCGTAGATCCCGCCGATCATCCCCACACCGGCCGCGACCGGAACGATCCAGCGGCCGGGCGCGGTCGCGTCGCGCACCGCGTTCACCCGTCGTCTGGAGCGTTGGTCACGCAGCAGCATCAGACCGAGCGGTGCGAGCACCGCGGCGATCACGAACAGAAACGTCCGGCGGCTGGAGAGCAGTTCGACGCGCAGGATCGCGCCGAGCACGACGCCGGGCAGCGATCCGGCGAGGATCAGCCGCGTCAGCGGCGCGCGCAGCAGGGACCCGTCGCGTCGCGCGAAGCGGAGCAGCGCGCCGGGCGTCGCGACGACGTTGAACAGCAGGTTGGTCGGCGAGAGCGCCGGATTGGGCACGTGCAGCAGCGTCACCTGCACCGGCAGCAGGAAGACCGCGCCGGAGACGCCGGCCGGCGTGGTGATCGTCGCGACGCCGAACGCGATCAGCGCGGCTGCAAGCCAGTCGGGCATGGGCGGCGCAGCCTAGACGGCGGGGACGAGGGTCAGCTGAACTGCTGCAGCCCGATCGCGGCCAGCAGGTCGAGCTGACCTGCCGCCTCACTGCCGGGAGCGGCGGTGAGGACGATCACGCGGAGGTCGCTGTCGCGCACGGTGAAGAAGTCGCAGTCCAGCGTGACCGGCCCGATCTCAGGGTGCACGAACGTCATGCTGCCCGAGTTGGGCTGTCGGTCCGGTCGCTGCTCCCAGAGCTCGGCGAAGTCGGCGCTGGCGCTCATCAGGTCGTCGACGAGCTCGGCGAGCAACCGATCGTTCGGGTAGCGGCTTCGTGCCTCTCGCAGGTCGGAGACAAGCTCGCGGCGCAGCAGGCGCTCCTCCGCTTCGGTGCGGAACCAGCGCGTCGGGCCTTCGGTGAAGACGGTCCAGGCGACGTTGCGCTCGCGCAGCGGCAGCGCGGACGTGTCGCCGGCGAGGGCGTACGCCAGCGGGTTGGACGTGACGCACTGCCACGAGGCGTCGATGACCATGACGGGCGTGTCGGTGAGGCGGTCCAGGACGCGCTGCACGCTGGGCGTGATGTGGCGCTTGATGGCGCCTTGGGCCGGCTCGGCCTGGCCGGCGACGCGGAAGAGGTGGGCGCGCTCGTCGTCGGACAGCCGCAGCGCGCGGGCCAGCGGCGCGAGCACCGACGGCGACGGGTTGGTCGCGCGGCCCTGCTCCAGGCGCGCGAGGTAGTCGACCGACAGCCCGGCGAGCTGGGCGACCTCCTGCCGGCGGAGGCCTGGTGCGCGGCGCCGGCCGCCACCGGGCAGGCCCGCCTCGGCGGGCTTCACGCGGTCGCGCCAGGAGCGCAGCGAGCCGGCGAGCTCATCCTGATCGATGGCCATAGCTCACGTATAGCGGATCGCCGCGCGCACATCGTCGCCCTGGCAGTACCAGTCTGGAGGTCGCCTACGGTCTGACGGAGAAGAGCTTGTCCGGGAGCGGCTTGATGCCGTCGGCGGCGGCGTAGCCGAGCGGGTCGACGCCGTAGATCTCTTGGAGCGTGCGCAGCAGCGTGAAGGCGTTGGCGGGGGTCGTGTCGACTCTGCCGGACGGCGTGTGGGAGGAGATCAGGAGCGCGCCGACCGGGATGCCGGCGCCGGCCGCGGCGGCGTCGCCGACGTTGGGGAATCTGAGCGGGCCGAGCGGTCTGCCCGCCGGCGGGGCCGTCGGCGTCGTGACGGGCGGCTCGGCTGGGGTCGTCGGCGTCGTCGCGGGCGGTGCGGCGGGCGTGGTGGTGGCCGGTGGCGGGGTCGGTGTCGTCGGTGTGGTGGTGGTCGGCGGCGTGGGTGTCTCGGGCGCGGCTGGTGGTTGGTCGCCGATGATCACGATGAGGCCGCCGTTG